>CALDEN010000259.1 GCA_937942405.1 uncultured Saprospiraceae bacterium | reverse complement strand
TCTTGTCAAGAAGCAGAAGATGTAGAAGCAGGATATTACCAAGCAGCAAACGTACACGGATTTGTATTTAAAGATGCGGATGCAGATGATTGTTTTGGAGGTCCAGATATGCTTTGGGACGCTGTTCCATTTCCTGTTCCGGCGATTACAGTGAGTATATCACTTGGAGGAGCAGCGGTTACGGATGTGTTCGGTAATAATGTAGCGGCCATTACAGTAGATGGCTCTACAGCTGGTGGAGAATATTGTTTTGAAAATTTACCTCCTGGTGAGAACTATGTAGTTAACTTTTCTAATCCAGGTGCTCCATGGGAAATTTCTCAGCTTAATGTTAATGTAGATCCTACGACCAATACAGGTTGTAATGATGCAGATCCAGGTTCTGGTGATACGGCAGAAATTACAATCGAGTCTGGTGATTTAACGGATTGTACTTCTGAAGTAAATCTGGGTTTATATAAACTACTATCTATTGGAGGAGTCGTATTTGATGATGCTGATGAGGATTGTATTTTTGCAGATGGAGTGGAAACAGGTTTTGCGGATATAGAGGTTACCGTCGAAGGAAACTGTTCTAATGGTCTAACTTTTGGACCTATGACCGTAACCACAGAGATGATTACGGGTGCATGGAGTATAGATGACATGATACCGCCATGTGATTGTATCATGGTATATATAGATGCCGGTATGTTTGATGTAAGTACAGGACCACTGGGTAATCACGTGACTTGTGGATCTGCATCTGCTACTGATGAGAATAATGCAGGCGGAGTGACCAATAATGGAAGTGATCCTGGTCCTGATTCAGAAACAGATTGTGTAGAGATGATATGTGGCTTACTACCAGATATGGATGGTATGGCTCAGCTGACGATCGATTTTGGTTTTTTCTTTGAATGTAATAATGCGACTACGCCTATCTATCCGACATGTGAGGAATCTGGTGATCAGGATGAGTGTAACTCATTTAACTACATATGTGACGTCGAGAACTTAAATAACTTCTGTGGGACAATGCCACCACCACCTAATGCTACAGGTCCTGGTACCTTATGTAGTAATGGAGGAGCACCTCACAATACGACATGGGTATCTTTTATAGCAGGTGCTGATGCAGCTAATTTTTATTTAGAAATATTTGTAACTGGTTGTACTGGAGCTTCTGGAGCCGAGGGACTTCAGTGGGGTATTGTAGAGAGTTGCAGTTTTGAAGAAGTGATCTGTGATGGTAACTGTACTGCTGCAGGAACGATCGTAATCGATATTAATAATCCTCCTGCAGGAAGTGGGGAGTTGGTCCCTGGTCAACAGTATTATTTCTGGTTAGATGGATGTAATGGTAGTGTGTGTGATTTTGAGATGAACCTTGTTTCAGGGGGAGGAACGTATAATTTCCCTTTTGTGGAAGTATCGGATTGTGTGGATTGTTTAGACACTAGTGATCCTCCAGCTCATGAGTATGACCTATGTACTGGAGCAGTAGGAATGGAGTTCTGTATAAATTCAGCTTCAGGGGAGTACGATGATCTAGCTTTAGAGTACTACTGGAATATAGATGATGTAATCGATGGAGTTGCCTCTAATACTACAGCAGATGATGCCAATCTAGGTTTCACGGAGGAAAACTGTATTGTTCTAGATTTTGATGAGGCTACATACCCTCCTGGACAATATGAATTGTGTATGGTTTATTTGGGAACCTGTTGTGATAATGAAGGTCCTTTATGTATGACCATTACGATTGCAGATCCGTTGCCACAAAATTATGCCCCGATAGATGTGTGTTTAAATGATCTCGTCGGAGCTGATTATATGATACCTGCGGTAGACATTAATGGAAATACATTAAATCCTTGGTTCGGTGCATTACCGATAGACCCGATGGATATAGATGATGCAGATGATTATGGTGGAGTAATCCCTAATCAACCTCTAGGTGGGTGTGAGATAGAGCAAACCGTAACCATCACAGATTTACCTATACCTGTCATTATCTGGCAAGATGTAGTCTGTTCTAGTGATTTAGAGCCTGGAGGAATATATGAAAATGGATATATCATCGGAAATGGAATGAATCCTATAGGAACTCCATCAGATGAATTCTTTACAATAAATAACTTTCCAGTAAATAACGAGCAGTTTGTATTTGAAGACGGATCGGCATCACCACTAGATTATGCAATGTCTGGTTGTGATCTCACCGTAGTCGCACAGATTGAGCTGATCGAAGTTCTGGGAACATTAACTCAAGAATCTTGTGACCAAAACTTCGGTGTACTTCTAGAATGGGAAAATGAAGGTCCAGATTTATTTGATTATCAAAATGTAACGTTTACATGGTATGAGGAGGAGATAGATCCAGCTAACATTCTTTTGGATGCAGATGGTATTATAGAGGATAACTTTGTATATGCTTCAGGACTATATATTTTAGAGATATGTGCCGAGCTCGATTACGTAAATCCAGCAGATCACGATGACATGCCATCTAAGCAATGTTGTTTCCCATTTGAGATAGAAGTTACTTTAAATGATCCAGATCCTCCAGTAATTGTAGGAGAGTTATCATTGTGTGAGCCTAATACCACACAAACGTATTCTATAGATCCATCGTACGAATCTGGTGGATTGATTCAGTGGAGTACTTCAGCGGGAGTAATAAATTCAGGATTTGGAACTTCAGAAATTGAAGTAAACTGGGAAAACACCACCGGTGGTTTAATATATGTGCTCGTCGGAGGATTATGTGGTAGTGCAGAGGACGAAGCCATTGTTGAGGTATTTACGCAACCAGTGGCATCTATCGCACCATCCGGACCAGTATGTATAGATCAGCCGACGGATATTATTTTTGATGGAACACCGTCCGCTACACTGACCTATACATGGAATATCGGGGCAGGAGTAGAGCAGTCAGGATCTGGATTGATAGGACCTGGCCCGCATGCCGTACAATGGGCTACACCCGGAATGAAAGAAGTAACATTGATTACCCAAGAAGGAACATGTCCATCAGAGGAGGTATCGATAATGGTTGAGGTATTAGAACCACTTCCAGCACCTACGATACAATGTGCAGGAGGAACTACTGACGAATTAACGTTCTGTTGGAATGACGTAGGAGCAGATGAATATATTCCTACGATTATAAGTCAAACAGGATCAGGAGTAATCAATTATGTAGCTGGAGAATTCTGTCTGACAGTTACGGGATTAAATGTAACGGAAGATGTAGAGATACAGATCGAGGCGGTAGATAATGGAGTTTGCTTTAATGTATTGTCGCTTCCTCAAATTTGTACAGTTCAGAATTGTCCTATACCGACATTGTCGATCGATTGTGTGATTCCAGATATATGTTTGACAGCTGGTGTCGCAGCGGTAGACTTGAGTAGTTGTGTAAGTGCAGACTTACCAGGAAATGGAACATATTCAGGAGCAGGGGTTACAGGGACTAGTTTTGATCCGTCAGACCCAGCGGTTATTGCTGGAGATAACACGATAAGCTATGACTACATCACAGATTTGATGTGTACAAATTCTACCTCGTTTACGATCACAGTTAATCCTCTGCCGATTGCAGAATTTACCGTAGAGTCTCCGATATGTATATCAGCGGCATCTATGGTGGAGTTTTCAGGAGCGGATCTTCCAGATGGTGGATTTGTATGGGATACAGGTGGAGCTAATGAGACCGGAATTACTGGGGCAGGACCTCATAATTTGACGTTCCCAGATGTAGGAACTTATACGATAAGTTTAGTAACTACAGATGGAGGTTGCGAGTCTGTCATGGCTACAATGCAAATCGTTGTAGAAGAGCAAGTCCCGGCACCAGTAGTAAGTTGTTTAAACCAGACTACCAGTAGTGTAGAATTTGGATGGACAGAAGAGCCAGGCGTAACGTATCAGGTAAACGAAGTAAATGTGCCTGCTAATGGATCCGTAGCAAGTAGTGCCGGTAATTATTTAGTTACGGACCTACTAGAAGATCAAGAGGTAATTATAGAAGTAGTTGCCATAAGTGATAATTCTTGCCCCAATGCAACCACTGAGTGGATGTGTACAGCGATCGCTTGTCTTACAGCGAGTATTAATTTAGGGCCAGATAGATTAGAGTGTTTTGATGGAGCTCCGTTTACTTTAATGGCAGCCTCAAATAATCCTCAAGTAGAATTGGCATTAGCCGATTCATTTACATGGTCTATAAATACTCCTAATGGTATGGGAGTAGATCAGACTGGGACAGTAGATCCAGCGATCGCAGGACCAGGAGTATGGACGGTTACTTTGGACTTTACGATAGGGGATTGTGATTATAGTGACGATATGGAGGTAGAGGTTCTAGGACCTGGAACAGTAACTTTAACGCCTGATTTCCCGATATGTGTGGAGGAAGCTCCAGTACAGTTAGATGGTGAGGTCACTGATGTAGTCCTCGATAATCCGGTAGCAGTATGGAGTGGAAATGGAGTAGACGCTAACTCTGGAATGTTTGACCCAGCAGCAGCATCTATCGGACCTAATGTGATCACGTATACAGTTAACGATGATACGGGTTGTGAGTACTCTGGTACGATGACGGTTACTGTTGAGGAATCGATAGTAGGACCGAGTACGAGTTGTGTATCTACTTTAGATCAGATCGCTTTCTTATGGGAAGGAGATGATGTTCCTTGTGCAGAAGACTGGATCGTAGTTGCAATATCAGGAGGTGTAGTACTACCTGGTACTCAGATCGGTAATTCTTATCTGGTAGAAAACCTGACAGAAGGACAAGAAGTAGAATTTAGTTTAGAAATGGTGAGTAGTACATGTCTATGTCCATTCAGTATGTCAGAGTCTTGTGTAGCAGAGGATTGTCCTCCGGTAACACTGGCATTAGAAGATCACCCTGTAGAGATCTGTGAGGGCGATGACCTGGTTGCTTATCAGATCGGAGTGATCGTATCTGGA
>CALDEN010000258.1 GCA_937942405.1 uncultured Saprospiraceae bacterium | reverse complement strand
TGCTTGGCTTTTTTATGTACCCGGAGCCGGGATCGAACCGGCACGGCCGTGAAGCCACAGGATTTTAAGTCCTGCGTGTCTACCAGTTCCACCACCCGGGCATATATTTTCACAAAAAAAAGGAGTGAAAAAGGAATTGGTAAAAGAGCGAAAGACGGGATTCGAACCCGCGACCCCGACCTTGGCAAGGTCGTGCTCTACCAGCTGAGCTACTTTCGCTTGTGCTTATTTCTAAAGCGATGCAAATATATATTTTCTTCGTTAAAAACAATACCTATATCCCTGCTATCTGAAAATTTTATTCTAAGGCCATCCATTTTAACGTTATGCTCTAATAATTTGGCAAATAGTTGCTGCAGCAAAAAAAAATAAATTAAATAGATGACGTCATTCCCAAAAAACGTCTTATTTTTAGAAGTATAGGTTTTGGCAGCTATTTGACAAAACGACGCGTTTGATATAGAGCTGATCCTAATACCTTGTAATGCAATAGGTATCCCCTTTATTTTTTTAATTAAAACCCAACCTGTGAAACGACTTTACGTAAGTAGTCTGTTTTGCGTTATGTATTTATTTACCATAGCTCAGGACATACACTATTCTCAGTTTTTTAATTCGCCACTTAACTTAAGCCCTGCATTGACAGGTGTGTTTGCCGGAGAGCAGAGAGTGACTGCCGACTATAAAGGTCAGTGGGCGAGTGTTCCAGTGGATTACTCGACTTTCAGCATGGCATATGACCGCAACTTTAGCTCATATGCAGATACTACAGGATTTTTCTCTGCAGGAGTACTTCTCAATTATGACAAAGCGGGATCTGTAGATTTAAATCTGATTAATGTAGGTTTAAATGCCTCATACTCACTACGCCTAAACAAAAAGTCTACGCTGACACCAGGTGTCCAGATTGCTTTTAATAGTAGGAGGTATGATTTTGACAAAGTATCTACAGGTAATCAGTGGAATGGAGAATTTAGGGATATAAATATTCCCGCAGAGATATCTCAAGACGAAGCCATCAGCTTTGTAGACTTGTCTATCGGACTTAATTATCATAGACAGACGAGCTATAGAGATTATCTAGATTTAGGAGTTGGAATTTTCCATGTGGCCACTCCGGAGCAATCTTTTAATAAGGGAAACTTCACTTCTAATCTTAACCGAAAAGTATCGGTCTATGGAATGAGCTCTTTTGAGCTTGCCAGCAAAGTGGATCTATTGCTTAATGCATTGTATTCAAATCAGGTTACTTATCAGGAAATAGTTTTAAATGCTCAAGGCAAAATCTATTTGAACAAAAATAAGGAACGGAATAAAGCACTGTATCTAGGACTCGGATATCGATTCGATGATGCTTTTTATCCAATGATCGCCATCCAATATGAAAAGATATATGTCTCTTTTAATTACGACATTAATATTTCAGACTTTAGTCATGCTACCGGAAATCAAGGAGGGCCAGAGCTTCACTTTAGATACATGATCTATAACCTACCACAAGCTCCATTTAAACCTTGCCCGATTTACTAATCTTAAAACCTAATCAAATGAAAAAAATATTTTCAATATATATGCTTTTCTTTTTTGGGTTTGCGGCAATGGCTCAGCCTACTGCCAAAGATTTTATCAAAAAAGGAAATGAAGCTTTAGCTGTAAATAACTACAGTGGAGCGTTATTTTATTTGGCGGAAGCCTATGATCGTGATCCTTCTGATGTAGAAGTGTTATACAAGCTCATCCAAGCAGAACGTAGTCAGTATGCATATAAGCCCGCTGAGCAACATCTACACTATCTGCTAGATACATTAAAGTCTACAGCTTATCCAGATGGTTATCATCAGCTCGCCGAGATCAAATTACAGACAGGGCAGTATACTGATGCAGAGAAGTATTATCAGTTATTCCTATCGGAAAACGATAATCCAGCCATGGCCAAAAAAGCAGAACTGGGATTGAACTCTGCCAAGTGGGCACAAGAAAATAGCGATCCTCAGGAAGGAGTACAAACGGTCAATATGGATATCAATACAGGATATTCAGAACATGCACCTTTACTTATCGATGAAGATTTGCATTATTCATCCTTAAGTTTTCCTTTCGAGAATGATCAGTATGAACCACAGCGATACCTTTCAAAGATTCAAGGTGCACAGATAGAGGATTTGGCTAAAGCCAATAAATTTAATTCAGAAGATTACCTGACATCCAATAGTACCATAAGTGCAGATAAAAAATACATGGCTTATACCCTGTGTAGCTATCTTAATGTTACAGACATTCAGTGTGACATTTACTTAAGTACCAAAGATAATAGTGGAATGTGGACTCAAGGTCAAATGATCGGTGCTCCGGTAAATATGACTGGCAGTACGAGTACGCAGCCGAGTTTTGGGAAATCAGATGATGGTAACCAGGAATTGTATTTTGTTTCGACAAGAGTCGGAGGTAAAGGAGGATTTGATATTTATAAAACTTCTTTTAACGAGCAGCTAGAGTTTACAGCTGTCAACAATGTACAAGAGCTCAATACTGATGGAAATGACATCACTCCTTATTACGATGCATCTACGGGTATACTGTACTTTTCTTCTGATGGAAGGATCGGTTATGGATCTTACGATGTCTATAAATGGGAAAATGGAAGTGCCTCTAATATGGGACTACCAGTAAACTCTAGTTATCAAGACATCTATTATGTGTCTTACGATAAGGATAAAAAAAGTTTCCTATCATCCAATAGAGTAGGATCTAAATTCCTGGATACTAAGTTTGAAACCTGTTGTTTCGATATATATGAAGTGGAGAGAGAAATCCAAAGAATGGATCTTTTGGCACTTACCTATGATGCACTGACGAGGGAGGAGCTTACAGGAGTAAAGGTGAGTCTGACAGGAGGCGATATGGATGACACCAAAGAAAATGGAGATGGCAATGATTTTCTATTTAAGGATATCAAGCCAGAAGGGGATTATACAATCACTGCAACTAAGGAAGGCTATGAGAGTACTAGCGTGACAGTTACAGGAGAGGAGTTGATGGAATACTTAAAAGAAGGAGTCTTAGAAAAGAAACTCTACTTGACTCCTGGATCTGTAGACTTACTGGTAAAGGTTTTTGAAAAACCGACCAATTATGAGCTACTAGGTGCAACAGTTAGTCTCATAGATATTACTGCCGGAGACATAGAAGTAGATAGAATCACGATGGGTGAGTCTAATGCATTTACATTTCAGGTAATCCCAGGACACTGTTACAAAATCCGAGTAAATAAGACGGGTTTTGAGACAGTAATGGAGCAATACTGTATACCTACAGATGGATCTAAAGCGTATAAAGAAATTTATCTGGGAAGAAAAGCCGTCATCGAAACATTGACCAACTTATTGCCACTTAGACTCTACTATGATAATGATATGCCAGATCGTAGTACTATGAATACGACTACGGAAAGAGCATATACAGAAACCTACAATGAGTACTATCCTCTAAAACAGAAGTTCAAGGACACATACGGAAATCAGTTTAGTGGAGATCGACGAGCAGACGGAGAGTATGCGGTAGAGAACTTCTTTGAAGGCGAAGTGCGTAAAGGACATGACAACCTAGATATCTTCTTAGAAACATTAACAAGGATACTACAGAGAGGTAAGGGAGTTAATCTCTATCTAAGAGGGTATGCCAGTCCACTATCCGTAAACGAATATAATGTCGCTCTAGGTAAGCGGAGGGTAGATTGTGTACGAAATGAGTTTGAGGTATACAACGGAGGTATTTTGATGACTTATATTAATTCTGGACAGCTGATCATTACAGAACGATCTTTTGGGGAAGAAGCGGCAAACCAAGGAGTCAGCGATGATCCTGCGGCCCCTAAAAAATCAATATTCAGCCCAGATGCTTCTAGAGAGCGTAGAGTAGAGATAGACGAGATTCAAGAGGTATATAATTAATCGATTTTGAATAATCCAAAGAAGAAAAAAATGAAAAATAGAATTATATATAGTTTTTTAGTTTTCCTAGGTATGATCATTTCGATTAATACGGGAAACGCTACCCACGTCGCTGGGGGTAATCTGCACTATGAGTGTTTAGGAGATAATCAGTATAGAGTAACCTTAGAATTCAGACGTGATTGTTTTAATGGAAACCCATTGGCCCAATTTGATTCGGAGGCTAGTATCGGTATATTTGATATCAATGGTACGCCCATTATTAAATCTGATGGAGGTCAAGTGCTTATAGAGTTTAGTGACTCCGATACACTTAATCAGATTTTTACCTCTGAGTGTGCTATACAAGGAGATGATGTATGTGTAGAAATGACTACGTATACAAAGGTCATCACTTTGCCATATAATGCGACTGGATACATCCTGGCATATCAAAGATGTTGTCGTAATATCAGTCTTAACAATATTATAGATCCACTCAATCAAGGATCTACCTATTGGACGACCATTTCTGAAAAAGCACAAACGGAATGTAATAGTGCACCTAGATTTAATGAATGGCCCGATATTTATATATGTGCAAACGAGGATTTAATCTTTGACCATTCTGCAACAGATATGGATGGGGATTCACTAGTGTACAAATTATGTGCACCTAGTGTAGGAGCAAGTCAAGCAATCTCTCAGCCTCAACCACCAGGGCCACCGCCTTATGATACTGTTGTTTGGAACCCACCGTATGATCTTTCTAATATGATGGGAGGAGTAGCATTAAACATAGATCCCAATACAGGACTTTTGACAGCTAATCCCAATTTGGTAGGACAATTTTTAATCGGTATATGTGTGGAAGAATATAGAGACGGAGAGTTACTGGGTTTTACCAGAAGAGACTTTGAGTACAATGTGAGAATATGTGATCCACATCCAGTAGTAACAATCACTCCGGAATCGGATTTTAATTGTGAGGAATTGTCGGGAAGTTTTTCTGTAGAAGTAGAACCTTCTAACTCGACTTATCAGTGGTTTATGATTAATGGGGCAGATACTTCTTACTTCGGTCAAATACCTGATATCAATATTAATTTCCCAGAGGCAGGCCTATATACAGTGGGCGTATCTGCACAAGATGGAACATGTGTCGATACGGCATTTCAGAGCTTTTATGTGGCTACAGATGGATTTGAAAACATAGAGATTACAGATCCTGGAGTCGTATGTTCAGATACGATTACCTTGTCGGCGAGTGCAGATCTAGGTGCCACCTTCGAGTGGTTTACAGACTCCGCATTGACGACTAGTATCGGTACTGGTTCTACGATAATGACGGAGCTTGTCGGTGGTAATCAGACATTCTATGTAGTACAAACTGATTCGCCATGTACAGAAGTAGATTCGATTACGGTACAAGGTTTTTTACCCGATGTGACCATAGATACTCCGCCAGACATGGATTTATGTCTCGGAGGTGAGTATGTCATAACGGTTACAAATAATAATCCTGCAACCACTTTGACATATGTATGGGGAGGAGACGCGACTTTAACTACTGCTCAGGGATTGTCAGAAGCGACATTTGATTTTCCAGGTCCAGGATCATATATGATCACGCTTCAGATTACAGATGAGAGTTCGGGTTGTGTGATTAACTATAATTATCCGGTAAACATATTTATGAGCATGCCGGATGTAGATATAATGGTTCCAGCAGATGACTTTATTTGTGATGATGGAGAGTATACCCTGAGTATCGTAAATAATAATACAAGTTCACCTTTGAGTGTAATTTGGGGAGGAGATGGAACATTAGTAACTACCCAAGGTTTACCGACTGCGAGCTTTACGTTTCCTGGTCCAGGGATGTATGTCGTCACATTGCAGATAGAGGATAGCTCTGGTTGTAGGACATTTAATGAGTACCCGATAACAGTTATAGAAAGTCCAGTTGATTTAGATCTTGATGCAATACTTACTCCATGTTACGGAGATGATATAATACTTAATCCATCTGGAAATGCAGATTTGATTTATAATTGGAGTTCAGATATTACGGACTGGATTACAGATCCGTCTGCTACTAGTCCCATTATCGAAGATGTAACAGAGGCGGGGACTGTTTTTGTAGATGTGTATGTCGATGGATTTCCTGAATGTACAGAGTCTTATGAAGTACTTGTAAATCCACTGGATTCTATTTTAATAGATATTACAGGGCAGACATCATTCTGTGAAATTGCAGAATTAGACTTACATGCTCAGGCAAATCAGCCAGGAGAAATCACATGGACTAATCTCACAAACGGAAACACAGTCACTGGAGATACATATACAGAAACGATCACAGAAAGCACTGATATACAAGTAATTTTCATCGGGGACAACGGATGTGAGATGATGCTTGTAGTACCCATCACAGTGCAGATCCCTTCTGATTTATCGATTAGCTCTTCGACTGGAGACATATTTTGTGATGGAGAGACGGTCACATTAGAAGCTATTTATGATGGCAATGGGACGGTGACTTGGTCTGACGAAGATTTTATGGTTATCGGAACTGGTGATCAGATCGTCGTAAATCCGGTAGGAGAGACGACATATAATGTTACTGTAGAATCAGGAGATTGTATCGTTAGTAGCAGTATTACATTAACGCCTTCAGAGCTTACGATGAGTTTGGATTATCCTACAATCATATGCATGGACGGTGATCTGATTATAGACATTACGACGAGTTCTAGTAGCCCAGTGTCATATACCTATAACTTCACAGAGGATGTAACCGTAATCAGCGATGACCAGATTTCTATACTTACAGATGGAGACGTGTCAGGAACGATCGTTGCACTTAATGAAGATGGGTGTGAAGTAACTGCTGCAGTAGATGTTCTTTATGACGGTATAGACGGATTTGAAGTATTTGCGGATCCTGATACGATCATTATTGAGGAGACGACTGAGCTGAGTACTAATGGAGATGGAGATTGGGATTATTCATGGTCACCAGCAGAGACCTTAGATGATGCTACTTCTAGCAATCCTTTAGCGACACCGGTAGATAGTACAACTATATTTATGGTAACTGTAACCAATGATAATGGATGTACTGCTACGGATGAGATATCTGTAGCGACACGTTTTCCTCAATGTAACTCAGAAGACGTATACGTCCCTAACTTATTCACACCTAATGGAGATAACTTGAATGACATTTTCCGTCCAGAGTCTAATTACATAGATGAGATGAATTTAGTCATCTATGATAGATGGGGAGAAAAAGTTTTTGAGACCAGTGTACTAGGAAGTGGTTGGGATGGAACATTTGATGGGGCACCATTAGACCCAGATGTGTATGGTTACTGCTTAAATGTAGTCTGTGTCAATGGGACAGAATACACCACTCAGGGTAATGTAACGCTGATGAAATAATAAATTTATTCCTCAAACGATAAATTTCAGGAGTCATGTATTTTCATGACTCCTGTTTTATTTTGGGGCTTTGATATACCTTTGTGTAAAATTTTCAAGCAGTGAGTAAAAAGGGAAGAGTCTTAGTAGCGATGAGTGGAGGTATCGATAGTACAGTGACAGCAATGATGCTGCATGAAGAAGGCTATGAGGTAATCGGGATAACCATGAAAACATGGGACTATGCCAGTTCTGGATCTAGCAAGAAAGAAACGGGGTGCTGTAGTCTAGATTCTATAAATGATGCGAGACAGGTGGCCGTAGAGATGGGCTTTCATCACTTTATAATAGATATTAGAGAAGACTTTGGAGATTATGTCATCGATAACTTTGTAGACGAGTACATGGCAGGAAGAACCCCTAATCCATGTATACTGTGTAATACGCATATAAAGTGGAATTCTCTTTTAAAAAGGGCCGATGCAATGGATTGCGAATATATAGCTACCGGTCACTATGGCATTATCAATGAAAGTGGTGGTAGAAAATATGTAAGCAAAGCAGTCGATGCTAAAAAAGATCAATCCTATGTACTTTGGGGCTTAAGCCAAGAATGTTTAGATCGAAGTAGATTTCCGCTCGGACCTTATACCAAAACAGAAGTGCGACAAATGGCCAAAGATTTTGGTTATCTAGATCTATCCAAAAAAGGAGAGAGTTACGAGATCTGCTTTGTACCAGACAATGATTATCGTGGATTTTTAAAAAGGAGGGTAGATGGACTCGAGGAAAAAGTGGCTGGAGGTAATTTTATAGATAAGACAGGAGCGATTATAGGGACTCATGATGGCTATCCGTTCTATACCATCGGACAACGTAAGTTAGGGAAGGGATTCGGTAAGCCCATGTATGTTACGGAAATCATCGCTGAATCCAATACGGTGGTACTCGGAGAAGTGGCAGAACTTATGAGAAATGGCTTAGAAGTATACAAAGTAAACTCTATGAAGTACGATCAGATACCTGAATCCGAACTAGTCACTCAGATCAGATATAATAGTCAGGGATCGCTCAGTACGCTCAAGAGAAAAGACGAAAACATACAAGTAGAGTTTCTGTCCAATGTCAGAGGAATAGCTCCAGGTCAGTCCGCAGTCTTTTACGAAGGAGATGATGTAGTAGGGGGAGGCATCATTTATAAGAGCCTTTAGATAAAATATATTAACTTTATTGTTAATTTATAAAATACACGTAATCATTGAATTATGGCTAAATGTTTCTCTTTTCTATTTTTTCTTGTAGGTATATTTTTTATTACTTCATGTGATAACGAGACTGGCTCTGTAGATGAAGAGGCTCTGGGATATGCTTATGCTCCCATGGAAATCGGCAAATATTGGATCTATAAATCTGATTCGATAGTTTATAAATTAAATGGCACCGTTAGAGACAGCTTATCAGGTTATATAAAAGAAGAAATTACAGATACTTTTGTCGGAGCAGATCATGAAAAAGCGTATCGCATCGAACGTTTTTTTAAAAGGAATCTCAACGATCCATGGGGTGTACCTAGAATATGGACAGCCACCAAAAATAATTTGAACTTCATACGTACCGAAGAAAATTTAAAATTTGTAAAATTGGTG
>CALDEN010000257.1 GCA_937942405.1 uncultured Saprospiraceae bacterium | reverse complement strand
TCAAAGGCTACAGAAAGTCCTTTTTGGCCTTGAGCCAAATTTTTTCTGTAAAAGGCATTGCTCTTCTCGGCTGTCGAGAAGCCTGCATACTGACGGATCGTCCATGGTCTCACGGCGTACATCGAACTATAGGGTCCTCTCAAAAACGGGGCTATCCCCGCTACAAAATCGAGGTGATTTACCTTTTCTATATCTGCTGCTGTGTAGACATTTTTTATCTCGATGCCATCTGGAGAGCTGTGTAATCCTCCTGAAAAAGCAAAGGCATCACTCTCAGAATCAGCGAGCAAATCAAAACTGCAGCCAGCCTGATTATTGAAAATCGGCATCTGGCTCTTTATTATTTCTCGAGTGGCATGCTCGATAAAGTAACTACCGGATAGTGGGTCATGTACTCTATCTAGATAACTTTCTAACTGATAGATATGCCCGATGTTACGGAAAGTCCTGGAATCCTGCTTATCCCACTTAGTACCGTCCACTCTCATGTTTACTCGATCAGCTCCGCCTATAATGGCTCCTGCTGCCTGAATGGATACAGCTATTTTTTCGTCATTGGGATCTTCTGATGCGTCCCTAAAACTGGTCTCGATAAACGGAGTATAATCTTGCAATCCGAAGTGTCTTGCAATTTTAATGAGTCCGAATCTCAGTGCCCGTAGTGTGGCGATGTTTACCAGATAGTTTTCTGATAAGATGAGGTTAAAGTACAGTTGCCTTGCGGCCAAAGTTTTCTCTACATCGGCATTCTGCAAAGCGAGATACAATTTAGAAAATGCCTGATACGTATAGGCCGTCGTACATCTTACCTCCTTGCTATGGATCACCTCATCGATCTCTAGAAGTGGATTCCTGAAGTAGATGGACGTTTTATTCCATTCTTGATTATTGTTTTTACAGAAATCGATCAGATGATCTTTTAATTCTTCTGGTTCATACTCTCCGGTAAAAATCACAGAAATGTAGGTGAGATTAACACGACGCAGAAGTTTACGTATCTGATTGCAATTCAATGGCTTACGTAGATAAAACTCTAAAGCATTGGCTCCCATCTTGAGGGCCTTGAGGGCGATCCGATTGGTTTTTTCGGTAGCTCTTACATCGATGAGCTCTGTGGTCTCCCAATGGTTAGATCGCTTAGGCAAAGGTCCAGTCTGAGCGACTATGTCTTCTTTGGTGTAAACCGGATCATAATGGAGTTCGTCTGCCTCGAAGGACAGTTCCTCATATGCTCTACCCTTTAAATCTGCTTTGATCTTGTCTACCCAAGCAGCCTTAGTAATCCCTTCAAAATCTGTATACAATGATTTCACTATCCTTAATTAAGTTTAAAAGTTAAGCATATCAGCCATAAAAGCTTCATAATTGAGCCCCAAGTTATCGTAATAATCTTGCCCAAAATGATTGATGAACGAATCTGTTCCTTTTTTGGTAAAATATGGGAGCAGTAAACTCCACATCAACTTATCCCATGCGACCTCATCTTCCTCTGTAAATCGTGCTGCCATCAGGTTAAAAAACAAAAGCCTCCAGATCACCCGTGATATATTATGATACACCCCTGGGATGGGCTCGGCCTTCATATTGCCCGACTCGATGGATACATGGATCATCGACATCTGTATCTTAATATGTATCTTTTTAATGGCTTTGATCTTTTCCTGAACTCTAGGCAAGAGTAAAATGTTCTTATCAAAGAATATGAACGCATAATCTTTTTGGACTTGGATAAAATCTCGAGAGGTAATCCGCAATGTTTCCCATGATGGAATCAAAAACGAATTGGTAAAGCTCTCCTGAGATCGACGAGCCATATCATCTAGATGTATATCTAGCAAGGTTTCCTTATCCTTAAAATGATAGGTAAGATTCCCTCGACTGATATCTAGATCTTGAGCGATCTTATATAATGACGAGGCTCCGAACCCAAATTCATTAAAATGGATCCGACTCTTGGCAATGATTCTATGTCGAGTGGTTTCTTTCAAAATATTATACAAAATAAACTTATTTCTAGTCAGTACTAACTAATTATTTAAAAAAGATTATTTTTATCTCTATAAATTATGAGCAAATACCAATTAATAAGCGATACCGATACCTTTGATTTAACGACAGAAGATATCCAGAAACTAGATATAGAAATGGATGGAGCTACCCAGCAGTACCATCTGATCGAAAATAATCGAAGTGTACTGATAGAATCTATCCAAGCTGATGCAGATCCTAAGACTATAAGCGTGCAGATCAACGGCAACAGTTATCAATTCCAAATCAAAGATCAGCACGATCTGCTCGTCGATGAGCTCGGTATGGATACAACGACTTCCAAGACCTTGTCAGAAATCACCGCTCCGATGCCTGGACTGATCATGGAGATCCTCGTAAAACCTGGAGACAGTTTTGAAGCAGGAGATTCGCTCTTTATACTGGAAGCAATGAAAATGGAAAACATGATCAAGGCAGAAGGAAGTGGAACAGTCAAAGCCGTCCTCGTAAATCAAAATGATCCTGTGGACAAAAATCAAGTAATCTTAGACCTCAAAGAGCTATGAAAAAAATACTAGTTGCCAATCGAGGAGAAATCGCCCTACGTGTAATGCGTTCTGCCCGCAAAATGGGAATCCAGACTGTAGCCGTATACTCGGATGCAGATCGCAAGGCCCCTCATGTAAAGTATGCAGACGAAGCCTACTACATCGGTAAATCCCCGTCCTCAGAGTCCTATCTCGTTATGGATAAGATTTTGGCTGTAGCCAAAGAAGCAGGAGCAGACGGGATACACCCTGGATATGGGTTTTTGAGCGAAAATTCTACATTCGCCACAGCGGTAAACAAAGCTGGAATAAAATTTATAGGCCCTGGAAATCATGCTATAGAAACGATGGGTTCTAAACTGGCTGCCAAAGACGCTGTCAAGAAATACAATATCCCAATGGTGCCGGGCACAGATCATGCGGTAACAGAGGTCAGTGAAGCCAAAGAAGTAGCCAAAGACATCGGTTTCCCTATCCTTATCAAAGCCTCGGCAGGAGGTGGTGGTAAAGGAATGAGAGTGGTCGAACGAGAAGAAGATCTAGAAGAACAGATGAAACGTGCGACAAGTGAGGCCTTGTCCTCGTTCGGTGATGGCTCTGTATTTATAGAAAAATATGTCAGTTCTCCACGTCACATCGAGATACAGGTATTGGCCGATAGTCATGGCAATGTGGTACACCTCTTTGAGAGAGAGTGCAGTATCCAGCGTCGTCATCAGAAGGTCGTAGAGGAAGCTCCATCAGTCGTACTGACTCCTGAGCTCCGAGCAGCTATGGGAAAGGCCGCTGTAGATGTCGCCAAGTCATGTGACTACGAAGGAGCCGGAACCGTAGAGTTCTTACTAGACGAAAACAAAAACTTCTACTTCCTCGAGATGAACACTCGACTACAGGTAGAGCATCCCGTTACGGAGATGATCACCGGAATCGATCTGGTAGAAGAACAGATAAAAATAGCTAGAGGCGATGTCCTCTCGTTTACACAAGATGAGCTCAAGATCACAGGCCATGCCCTCGAGCTGAGAGTATATGCCGAGGATCCGCTC
>CALDEN010000256.1 GCA_937942405.1 uncultured Saprospiraceae bacterium | reverse complement strand
CAAAAAATCAGGTACAAAACTGATAATTGCAACAATAATGGACATGACTATTATGAAAATTAAATGTTTCTTTTTACTCATTTAATCTACTCTTTTATAAGGACTGGTAATTTATATGTTCTCCATGATAAAGAATCATTTTCATTGGTTCTATACCATGCTCTTTGGAACTCTATCGTCTGATTTCCGCTCGGCAGTTTGACATTTACGATATTACAATGGAGGCCTCGCTCATCAAAGTGTTCATGATACGCATGTTTGCATACTAAATGCTTAGTCAGATCTAAACTATCAATACGCACTTTTAAAAGCCCTGTAAGAGATGATAAAACTTTCTTATTTCTATCGACTATATATGTACTCTTACGCTCCGTTTTTTCTAACTGCAAGGAATCTATAAGATTAGTAATAGAATCTCTCATCGGTTGTAATTTCTTCTGTAATAAAGAGTCTATAGTTATCGATGATTTAAGTTTATCCCTATGGTCCGTATACTCCTGATGTATCGCTAGAAATCTATCTGTATACTGATCATCTATCTTGATTTTTATGGAATCCTCCTCACTCCTATTACTCCACAACGCAAATCTCCATCCATCTTTGTACACTTGATGAATCTTATATTTTTCATTTAGCAAGGTCTTGTCGGTTTCATAAATTCTCATAAAAAAAGATAGAGCATCAGACTCTAAAGTATAACTCGATAAGACGATGGACTTTCTATTATCATATTTTATCTGAGCAGCATCATTTTCTGACTTACCCATAAGACTCTCGTTTAATAGATCTGAATACCAAGCCTTTTGAATAATAAGCCCCTCTCCCACCAGCTGATCATCAGAGCAAAGATGTGGATGTATGTTGGACTCAAATAAGAAAGGGTAAACGAGTAATAAAAAGAAATATGGAAAAGAGACAAAGAACAATCGCTTAGTATATCTATTGTCCAGGAAATTATACAATAATGGTCGATATAAAAACGATAAGGTTAAATATCCATAGAATTTATAGATCGGTGCATAGAGCTTCTCTACTGTACGGTCATCTATCTTACGTATGCCACCTAGCGATATAAAATCGATCAAAACAATCAAACCTAATACGAAGTAGATGATCGTCACTGAACCAAAAATATACTCTGACCAATGGCCCCATAAATCAAATCCGATCATTATGGATTCAGGAATCGTACCGATGATTACAAAGATCAGTATCGAGAGAAAAAACAGAAAAAGTAAAAACGTAAAGGAAAATAGTACGCTACAAATTTTTTCTAAATTCTCGATAAATGTATCATAACTCCCTACGTTCTTTCTCAGATAATTCTCAAAATATGGGGTGTAGCCGAGCTGATCATACTCGATCTCATTAGATACATATCTGAGTCCTATAGCTCCGATCCATAGAGCCCTAAGTATTACATGTATAAGTAGATTGATAAAAAATATCCTCCAACCAATGTATAATGCTGCCCAGATAAAAAACAGTAACTCATTTACTTGTCCACTAGAACTGGCATCGATGATACTGATTCTGAAATCTATAATGAGTCCATAACTATTATAAATCCCGAACAGGGCAAAACCCGATATCAGCAATTCGAGTTGCCAGCTTTCCTGTTGTAATTTTTCTAGCCACTGACTGAAAAAATTAGATGAAGAAGATTTTATCTCATTACTCATAGAAGTCGTCGTATGGTCCTTTTTTAAACATCACAAATTTCTACACCCTCTTTCAATGATACGAACGGATCCTTACGTGTCGGTATAAATTCCTGAGCCACATATCCGTCATAATCTGGAAGCTCCGCTATGGCTTTCATTATAGCAGGGTAAAACAACTCTTGTGTATCATTGATCTCATTTCTACCAGGTACTCCTCCAGTATGAAAGTGGGATATATATTTACTGTTTTCTTTTATCGTCCTGATCACGTCACCTTCCATGATCTGCATGTGATAGATGTCGTATAATAGTTTAAACTGAGGCGAACCCAGTTTTTCTACAAGAGCAGCCCCCCATGCGGTATGGTCACACTGATAATCGGCATGATCTATTTTGCTATTGAGCAGTTCCATTACGATACGGACATTGTACTTTTCTGCCAATTTTATTACCGGATCGAGACCTACTGCACAGTTTTCTAATCCCTGCTCATCAGACAAGCCATTGCGATTACCTGAAAAACAGATAATCTGTTCTACGCCTTTTTCCGCAGCTAGCGGTATCAGCTTTGTATAATCTTCCAATAACTGTCCATGTAATGATGGATCATTGAAGCCATTGGTAATTCCTAGCGTACTCCCATTAGATATGGCACATTGCATACCTCTAGAATGCATTATGTCCCATTCATCTGGATTGAGGAGCTCTATAGACTGGATGCCTATGTCCTTAGATCTATCTGCGAGTTCTTCTAATGGGATGTCACTATAACACCACCGACAAGCAGAGTGCTTTATATTATTACCTATAGAAGTTTCTTTGAGCTCAGCCTTTACTGCCTTACATGAAGTGATCGCAGCTCCTGAGGCGAGTACGATGGTAGAGAGGGCAGTTCTTCTTTTCATAATAGTCTATATCTCCCTAAGGTAAGAATTAGCACTAATATGATACGGATTCAAGCTATATAAGCTTCTAAAAATAGAACACTAAACCACGAAGCGTCTAAAAATGAAAAAAGCCGAATCCCTGTGGACTCAGCTTATTTCTTAAAAAACCAGTATTCATGAAAAGACATATTAAAGACACTTAAATCTCTATCGCTCCCCTACTCCATAAATAGATTTTATTATTATTTGTCTGATAATCGGAAACCTACACCGTGTACATTCTCGATTTTGAGACTGGCATCAGCCCGTAGATATTTACGTAATCGACTGATAAATACATCCATGCTCCTGCCCAAAAAATAATCATCCGTACCCCACAATTCTTTGAGGATCTGACTTCTTTTGAGGATCTGATTTTTATTTAAAATGAGCATTTTTAGTAAGTCTCCTTCTTTCTGAGTGAGGCTTTTATCCTCGTCTCTTAAAGAGAGCTTAAGATTAGTATGGTCAAAGGCATACATCCCGATCTTAAGCACATCTGCATCAGGGTTACTGATAAACTTGCGTCTCAGAAAGACTTCGAT
>CALDEN010000255.1 GCA_937942405.1 uncultured Saprospiraceae bacterium | reverse complement strand
ACAACAAAAGCGATTCCTATCAGTAAGTGATTTCTCTTCATACTGCAAAATTATAACATTTGATTATAGTTAGGCTATTTAAGTTTGACTTATCGAGATAAGTATTCCGACAAGGTTATATCTTTGCACGCGTATAAAGTAAAATGGATGTTCTTTAGCAAGGCTGTAATTGGTAGAAATGACTGGTGGCTATACCTCCTAGGCTTCGTAGCCGTTTTTCTAGGGTATACCGTTGGACAGATCCCATTTATGATGGTTTTAATGTCTGCCGTCAATAATAATGATGACTTAGACATGAGTGATCTTATGGCATTTCAGAACAATCCTGACTTTGCCCCATTTGGTATAAGTCCTAATTACGGCTTCTTTTTACTGCTATTGATGTTTGTTGCGGCTGCTATTACCATGTATCTAGTGGTACGATACTTACATAATAAACCATTTAAAAGTATCTTAACCGCTCGATCTAGTTTAGACTGGAAAAGAGTGTTTTTTGGATTTGGACTGTGGTTTGGGATGACACTGCTGATAGAGGCTGTTAATTATTCATATAATGCAGAGGCTTATGAGTATACTTTTAATGCAGCACAGTTTCTACCGCTATTGGCTTTAGCCCTATTTCTATTGCCTATCCAGACGAGTTTTGAGGAATTCCTATTTAGAGGCTACTTGATGCAGGGCATAGGACTTTACAGTTCGCATAAGTGGATTCCACTGGTGGTGACATCGATCATGTTTGGACTGATCCATGGGATGAACCCTGAAGTACAAGAATTTGGATTTGGAACGATGCAAGTGTATTACATTTCTGCGGGCCTATTGCTAGGTCTCATTACTGTAATGGATGAGGGTATGGAATTGGCCCTCGGAGTACACGCAGCGACCAATATGTATGGAGCATTGATGGTTGGATATAATGGAGCAGCTATACAAACCGAAACCGTATTTAGAACATCAGATTTAAATCCGCAATTGATGACAGCGATATTTTTCTTGTCTGCCGTTATTTTTTGTTTAATCTGTGCTAAAAAATATAATTGGAAATCGTTTACTAAAGTATTAGATCCGATAAACCTTAATAAAGAAGAACAAGACTATGTATAATACGATCACGCTTAAATTTTCTCTATTACTATTTGCTATTTGTGCATCATGTACTTTGGCTTTAAGCCAAGAATACTGGCAACAAGAAGCAAACTATAAAATGGAAATCGACTTCGATGTGGAGACTAACCAGTTTACAGGAAAGCAAAAAATAAAGTACCACAATAACTCTCCAGATCGATTAAATAAAGTCTTCTATCACCTATACTTCAATGCATTCAAGCCGAATAGTATGATGGACTGGAACTCTAGAACAATCCAAGATCCAGATGGGAGAGTAGGAGATCGTATATATTATTTAACAAAAGAAGAGCAAGGATATCAAAAAGTCCTAAGTCTTAAACAAAATGGAAACGACTGTATCTTCAATATCGAAGGAACTATACTAGAAGTTATTTTAGATAAACCCTTAGAACCTGGAGATAAAGCAACATTTGAAATGGAGTTTGAAGCTCAAGTCCCATTACAAATTAGACGATCAGGCCGAGATAACGCAGAAGGAATACGTTACTCAATGTCTCAATGGTATCCTAAGCTGTGTGAATACGATAGACTAGGATGGAGTGCCAATCCCTATGTAGGCCGTGAGTTCCATGGTGTATGGGGAGACTTCGAAGTAGAAATCACCATCGATGGTGAATATATCGTAGCTGCTACAGGAGTCCAAAAATCAAATAATAAATATGCTAAATCCAGTGAGGATAAACGTACCTGGAAGTATCATGCTGAAAACGTTCATGACTTTGTATGGGCTGCAGATCCAGACTACACATATATCGAACATAAAACAGATGAGGGTGTAGAACTTCAGTTTTTCTATCAGTCCTCAAAAGATACAGATGAGAACTGGCAAAAGCTTCCCGAAATAATGGATGCCGCAATAGGCTTTATGAATAAACGATACGGCCAATACCCCTACCCGGTATACAAGTTTATACAAGGTGGAGATGGAGGTATGGAATATCCTATGGCTACACTTATAACTGGAAAAAGAAGCCTAGGTAGTCTTGTAGGTGTATCCGTACATGAATGGATGCATAGCTGGTATCAAATGGTACTGGCAACCAATGAAGCTTTATACCCATGGATGGACGAAGGCTTCACCTCATTTGGCACAACAGAAACAATGAACTTTTTACGGACAGAAGGTCTACTGGGAGAAGTAACACCCAACGAAAATCCTTTTGAGTCAGCGTATGCCGGATACATCGGACATACGATGTCTAACACTGATGAACCGCTAAGTACACATGCCGATCATTACGTGACCAATAGAGCCTATGGCATCGCATCTTATACCAAAGGACAAGTCTTCCTAAAACAGTTAGAGTACGTTGTAGGTAAAAAGGATTTTGATGAGATACTACTCACGTACTATGACCAATGGAAGTTCAAGCATCCTACGGATGTAGATTTTATCAGAGTAGCGGAGAAGGTCTCAGGCCTAGAGCTGGACTGGTATCGAGAATACTGGGTTAATACTACACACAAAATCGATTATGCCGTTTTTCTAGCAAATCAAGATGCAGAGAAAAAGAGGGCGATCATATTTCTAGCCAAGCAAGAAAAAATGCCGATGCCTCTCGACATAGAAGTAATCTATGCAGACGGAACGAAAGAATTATTCAATATTCCTTTAGCCATTATGAGAGGAAATAAATCATACGATTATCAAAGTTCACGTACGACCATCGTTAAAGACTGGCCGTGGACTAATCCAGCGTACTCATTAGATATATTTACCAACGGAAAAGAAGTCATATCTGTAGAAGTCGATCCGTCTATGCGTATGGCAGATATCAATAGAGGAAATAATTTCTGGAGGAAAACAGATGATGATACAGGAGAGGAATCATTTAAATAAATGTCTTTAACTTCCTGTTAACCCTACGATAAGAGTTCTTAACGTCTAAAGTTTAGAAATTGGTATTAATTAAATCACCATATAAAACTTCAGACTATGAAAAAGTTACTTTACCTCGCACTGGTACTTATACTACCGACCTCTATACTGGTCGCTGATTCAGGTGATCGTAGAATAGAAGGATACTGGTTCTCGACTCATGCTAACTATGAGATACAAATCAAGTCTAAATCATATGGACTCAAGGTCAAAGGATTGCCTGGAAGTCGACATGACTGGAAACGATTTACTGCTACAAGACGGCATAATGTTTTTAAAGATCATAAAGGCAATGTACTTATCAGAGACTCCAGAGCTCGATTAACATATAAAACGAGGTCTCACAATGGCTCTTACGGTCATAGGGATGGAAGAGTTTATCAATTCAGTAGGGATGCCTATGGTGCTTATGATGGCTATAGTGGTGGAGATTGTCGAGCAGATTATGATCCTAGGTCTAATGGACAATATAGAACCGATCGATATTCTGATAGAGGGTATAGAAATGAATATAGGGATGACGACAGAAGAGGGCAGAGTAGTGCCAGTTCCATTAGAAATGCCGTGTCTGGTGACTGGAAGACCATCGGACTAAATAAAAATAAAAGAGTAGAAATAAGAAAAGTACAGACGGGAATAAATGTCCGTTTTAAAAATAAAGACAATTGGATATTTTATGCTCAAGATAGAACTGACCCCAATGTCTTTACCGATCGA
>CALDEN010000254.1 GCA_937942405.1 uncultured Saprospiraceae bacterium | reverse complement strand
AATGCAGATGATGAAGAAACAAAAAATGCTTTGAAAAGGGAAAAACTTTATCTTCTAAAACAGATAGAAAAACTTCAGTTTCAAATTCTTGAAATAATGGAAAAATAAGAGATTTTATCCTTTTCTGTCCCCCATGTGTCCCCTCGTATAACATAACTAACTGATTTTCAATAGATATATAGTACCCGCCTTCGGTACAAGTGCCTGGTCAAAATGACCGGGCATTTTTGATTTTAAGGAGGATGAATTACTATACCTACATACTATACAGCCTAAAAGATGACCGTTATTATATCGGACAAACTTCTAATGTGGAATAATGACTAAAGCCTAATAACTGAGAAAGTTAAAATCCTGAAATCTCTTAGACTTTAGAAGAAGGTCTGAGGGTCTTTCCGACACATTATTCAATACTTTCTAAGATTTATATATATTTATGTAAATCAAACAAGAAAGCCATTGAATAGAACAGCAGCAATTCTCTTTTTTGCGATAATCTTCCACTCCAGTCTTTTTTCGCAAGAAAATCTAGAACCGTATACACCTACTGTATATAATCAACGAGGACTTGATTACATAGGTGAAAATCCTGATTACGAAAAGGCTGAAAAAGAATTTGCAAAAATTCATCCCAATGATACCCTTTATAACCAATCCTTTTATAATAGAATATTTTGTCTGCGTAGTGCAGGTGAGTATGAAAAGGCTCTAGAGTTAATAGAAGAAGGTATCGCTTTAAATAATGAATACATCGTTGATATTTATGTAAATAAAGTCAGATGTTTAAAAGCTTTAGGGATGCAGGATTCTGTCTATGCAGTATTAGATAAAGCAGAAAACATCTATCCGTATAATTATTCTCTCAAAATTGTCAGAGGACAGATGTTAGAGGCAGAAGGCAGATATAAAGAGGCTCTTGCAATTTATCAGCAATGTGTTTTAGACGAACCCAGGAATCCGTCACATCATTACAGTTTAGCAAATCTTGCTTTACAATCAGGAGCGGTCGCATATGCCGTGCTTCCGATTGCAGCGGCATTGACCATATCTCCAGAAAGAGAAGGTAATCTGGGGATTCTTAGTCAAGGGAACAGAATAGTCAGTAGTAAGCCTGATGTGGAATATACGGATTTAGACCACAATATTTTTGGCGAAAAATTTAGTGATATAAATGATCTCTTAAGCAATTATGTAGCATTGGATGACGCATATATTGTACCTGGTGATTTCCAAGAAAATTTTATAAAACAACTGCATCTCATCATTGCTGAGTCTGAATTGACAGATGGGTTTTTCAGTAAAGTGTATTTAAAGCCGTTCAAGAAAATTTTAGAAACAGGGAAATTTTCTCAATTGGCAAGCCTGATTTGTTTCTCGTCTACAAATGAAAGCCATAAAGCCATCCTTAATAAGAATATAGAATCATTGATCGCATTTAATGCGGAGTTTAAGGATTCTATGGAAGACTCTAGCGAGCAGAGAGAATCCATGCCAGGGCTCACTGACCAAAAAGTAGATTTCTTGTTTAATGATGATGGAACGATGATCGGTATGTGTCAGTATGATGCAAAGAAAGGTATTTTAATAGGCCCGGCAGTATATTTTAATCGATTGGGATCTGTAGAGTATGAAGGCTCTTATGATGATAATGGGTATGCGATTGGAGTTTGGAAATGGTACCATAATAATGGGGTTTTGGCCCGAGAGAGCAATTTTGTGGAAGGAAAATTAAGTGGGATATCTAAATACTATACGGAAAGAGGTGGACTATCTAATATTGCGAATTACAAGGATGACCAATTGAACGGAATCTTGGAAAGTTATAAATGGATAGGTTACAAGTATGAAGATGTAAACTATAAAAATGGGCTAAAGAATGGAGAAATGATCGGATACCATCCTGATAATTCTATATACTACAAGTATGTTTTAAAAGATGGAAAATACAATGGTCCTTTTACCGTATATTTTGATAATGGATCGATAGAACTTGAAGGGCATTTTGTGGATGATTTATATCAAGGAGAGGTCATTAGATATTTTAGAAACGGACAGATCAGTTATCGTGAACAGTATAAAAAAGGCGTACTTCATGGATCTTATGAGTCCTATTTTCAAAATGGACTTTTGCATAATGCAGGACATCTAAAAGATGGAGACAAAATTGGGGAATGGAAAGAATTTAATTCCGCTGGAGCACTCATAGAGTTAGAGGAATATGATGATAAGGGTAAGGTAAATGGTCCTACAAAAAACTACGATCATTTGGGGAGAATAGAAACGGAGTATATTAAGAAAAAAGGTTCTATTAAAGAGCTTGTTAATTATGATGAAAACGGGGGAGTCATCTCAAGCTTTAAGCGAAAAGGAAAAGTTCTGAACTTTGAGAACTTACGTGTTAATGGTGAATTAAGTTCTATTGGGAGGTTTGAAGATGACCAACGAGAAGGAGTATGGAAATTTTATAACAACTATGGAAAGTTATATCAAGAAAGTGTTTATAAAGAAGGGAATCTCGAAGGAACGGTAAAAGACTATTATAATAATCAAGAGCTGAGTACAGAGACGAACTATAAAAACAACATGAAAAATGGCTTGTACACAGAGTATTTTCTTAGCGGAGCTATTAAATTTCAAGCCTACTATAAAGATGATAAGCTGGAAGGGAGAGCGATACGGTATAATCAATTGTCCAATATCGAGATGGACGCATACTACATAAGTGGAATGCAAGAGGGAGAATGTAAATATTACAACTCTGACGGTAGCATATATCTGATGGAAGAATATGAAAATGGTTATCTCATGAGCGGAGTGAGATATGCTCATAACGGGGACGTGATAGGTAGTTTTTCCTTTACGGATGGCAGTGGCGTAGATGAGTACTATTATACAGCAGATAAAAAGCAATTAATGGGCCGTCAAGAATATGTAGGAGGGAATAAGAATGGCCCTTTTAAGAGATATCATATAAATGGGAAACCCAGAATTATGGGGGGGAATGTCAATGATAGCAGAAATGGTGAATGGACATATTATTATTTTAATGGCAATCCCAGTTCCAAGGGAAACTATGAATATGGCACTTTGACAGGAGTCTGGGAAGATTATTATTTAGACGGTACGGTTTCTAAAAAGTATGAGTATGTATATGGTCGATATAATGGAGATTTCCTCCATTACCATAGAAATGGAGAGCTGAGTATGAAGGTCACGTATAAAAATGGAGTGCTAGATGGTACCTGTGATATTTACAATTACGATGGAGAGTTTCTTGTTTCTTTAATGTATGAAAACGACGTATTTACAGGATACACCTACTTAGACCAAAATAATAAACTCAAAGAACTGATAGCGGTTCCTAAAGGCACAGGAACGATAGAAGCATTTTTTCCCAATGGAAATAAGTCAATAAGTTATACGCTCAAAACAGGATTTATTCACGGTCCGTATACAACTTATTACTCCAATGGTTCGGTGGACTTTGAGGCAATATATGAGGAGGGTTTCTTTAATGGCAAAGTATCGAGATATTTTAACAATGGAAGTCAGCTTTCTGAGTCAGAATATATAGAGGACAGTAGACATGGTGAGGCAAATTTCTACTTTCCCAATGGACAATTAAAAAGACAAGAAAATTGGGTGATCGGAGAGCAGCATGGAACTACCATACACTATGATGAGGACGGAAACATAATTCATACCATTAGATATATAGGAGACGTACCACATGAGCTTAAATAGAATAGTAATTTGTTTATATATCGTATTTGGGCTAGTGATTATAGCCACTGCTCAGGATGTAGATCTACTGGCTTTACAAAAGGAGTTTCCCAAAAAAGACATTGTATTTCTCAATTATGACTCAGAGGTAAATGTTTCTGTAAAAGATGGTGAATTAGTCATCTCTGAATCGATAAGTAGAAGTAAAATATTCCTTACAGAAAGAGCCAAGCTTTACGAGGAGGAGTCGATCTACTATTATGATGCAAATAGTATTACAGAAATCGAGGCCTCCAGTCGTGTGCCTAAAGGAAGTCGATATAAGACCCACAAAGTCAAAGATTTTAAGACGATTGAGACCATTTCTGAGAGATACTTCTATGATGACTCGTATGCGATAAAATTTAATTACCCAGAGATGAGAGAAGGGGTGATCGGTAATGTGTCATATACGCATCAAATAGACAATCCGATTTTCATGCCCATGATCTTCCTAGCTAATTATTTTCCGATAAAGGAGATGAATATAAAAATAGTAGTGGATGAGAAGGTAGATCTACTCATCCATGAATTCAATTTGGACCAACCGATCGATTTTAAAACCACCGAGAAAGGAGGAAAAACCATTTATGAGTTTACTCAAAAAAATATAGCCCGAGTAGATATCGAAGAGAGAGGAAAATCTTTTCAGGCAGTGGTGCCTCATATAGCTCTGGCAGTAGCTTCGTATGAGGCTGGAGGTAAGACGCATAAGGTAATGGGTAATCTAGATGACCTATTTCAGAGTTATTCAAATTTTATTTCGGAAGTAGATACGACTATTGACCCCGTATTTGAAGCAAAGGTAGATTCGATTACAGCATCATCGACGACTGAGCTAGAAAAAGTTTCGGCTATTTATC
>CALDEN010000253.1 GCA_937942405.1 uncultured Saprospiraceae bacterium | reverse complement strand
ATTTTCCACTTTAGATTTTTCTACCAGTTCTTTATATTCTTCAGGGGTTAAGCCATCCATCACATAATCGATCGGGTTTACAGATTTTCCGTTTTTACGTACTTCATAGTGGCAGTGTGGTGCAGTAGATAAGCCCGTATTTCCTACAGTACCTATTTGCTGTCCCTTCTTCACTTTCTGTCCTTTCTTAACCATGATGTCTTTCATGTGAGCATATAATGTCTCATATCCATACCCATGATCTATCGTTACGCTATATCCATACCCACTTCTCTTTTTCCTTGAGATCTTAACCACTTTACCATCTCCTGTTGCTTGGATTGGAGTTCCTTCAGGTGCAGTAAAGTCGATTCCTTTATGTAATTTTTTGACTTTATGGATAGGGTGGATTCTCCATCCGTATCCAGACATGTGAGTTATCTTTCGTTTTAACTTATCCTCTTGTACTGGTTTGATCGAAGGAATAGAAGCTAGTTTTTCTTTTCTGTCTAGAGCCATTGTGTAAATGGTGTCTAGCGATTTCTTTTGTAATTCTAATTTATATTTAAGTTTCTCGATTTTAGTTTCAGAATCTTTGATCAGATTTCCTGAAGCACCAAAATTGTCCAATTCTTTAAACCGATTGGCTCCACCGATACCACCATCCCATACAGATTCATCGATCGGATCCAGTCCGAAAATCATACGATGTACTTCTGCATCTTTAGATTGCAAATTATTAAGCTCATTGGATATTTTTTGCAGGTCTTCAGAGAGAGAAGAGTAACTATACTGCAACTGGGTTACATGACGCTGGAGTGATTTTTCTTTGGGAGAAGGGAAAAAGATATAAAATACACCAGCTACTACAATCGAAGTCATTAATATGGCTGAGAATATCCCGCTATACTTCTTTATACTCTCCTTGCTCTTTAGGGTAACTTTCTCGTACCTTAAGGTTTTAGGATTGTATACGTATTTCTTATTACTCATTAGCTTGCTGTTTTTGAGAATTAGTACTTTTGTAGCTTTTCTTATGAATACGTATGAACGTGGGACCGATCGGCGACAAATGTAACTAGCAAGCGAGGATTTACAAAATATTCTCTTGACAAATGTTAAAAAAACATATAGTAATTTATTCTATAAGTAAATCGCTGATCTTCTACACTTTGTAAATAGAATAAAGAAAACTTATATATTAATAAAATAAATAATACGTAATTAATTGACTGTGTGAATGAAGGCTAACGAAATAAGACAAACTTTTCTAGATTTTTTTAAAAGTAAAGGCCACGAAATAGTTGCTTCTGCTCCCATCGTAGTTAAGAACGATCCGACATTAATGTTTAATAATGCCGGGATGAATCAATTCAAAGACTACTTTTTAGGTAATAAGGATCCTAAGACTCCGAGAATAGCAGATACACAAAAGTGCCTCAGAGTGAGTGGTAAGCACAATGATCTAGAGGAGGTGGGCATCGATTCGTATCACCATACGATGTTTGAGATGCTCGGTAACTGGTCTTTCGGGGATTATTTCAAGAAAGAGGCCATTGACTGGGCTTGGGAGTTATTGATAGACGTATACAAGCTGGACAAGGATAGGTTGTATGTTTCTGTCTTTGGAGGAGACGCTAACGAGGGCTTAGGTAAGGATGAGGAGGCTGCAGACATTTGGGCTGAGCATGTATCTCGTGATCGGATCTTATACTGTGGTAAAAAGGATAATTTCTGGGAGATGGGGGATACCGGTCCATGTGGTCCATGTTCTGAGATACACATAGATTTAAGATCTGATGAGGCACGAGCTGCTCTGCCTGGTCGAGACCTTGTAAACGAGGACGATCCATTGGTTGTAGAGATATGGAATCTCGTATTTATACAATTCAATAGAAAAGCAAATGGAAGTCTCGAAGATCTGCCCAATAAGCATATCGATACAGGAATGGGATTTGAGCGATTGGCGATGGCCATTCAAGGAAAAGAATCTAATTATGATACCGATGTATTTTCTGAGTCCATTGCTCTCATAGAGAAAGCATCAGGTATAAAATATACTGGCAATTATGAACTCACTGCCAAGACAGACATCGCCATGAGGGTGATCGCCGATCACGTACGAGCAGTAAGTTTTACCATTGCCGATGGAGAGTTGCCGAGTAATACCGGTGCCGGATATGTGATACGCCGGATTTTGCGTAGAGCGATCAGATATTATTATTCTTTTCTCGATATCAAAGAGCCGTTTATACACACTTTAGTGCAGCCTTTAGGAGCGTTTTTTAAAGAAGTATTTCCGGAACTCATCGAGCAGCATGGATTTGTGTCCAATGTTATCCGAGAGGAAGAGAAGTCATTTTTACGAACACTTGCAGGAGGTCTTAAACGACTAGAAAATGTAGAAATAGCTGAGAATGTACTCGATGGTCAAGTGGCATTTGAGTTATATGATACCTACGGATTTCCGATAGATTTAACCAGATTGCTGGCTTCAGAAAAAGGCTGGGAAATAGACGAGGACGCTTTCGCGAAAGCGTTAAATGCTCAAAAAGAAAGAGGTCGAGCTGATGCTCAAAGAGAGACTGGTGACTGGGTGATTATCAGAGATGATAACAATGTCGAGTTTATCGGTTACGATTATCTGCACTTAAGTCAAGCCCAAATACTAAAGCATAGAACGGTCAAAGAAAAAGGTAAAGATATATTCCAGCTCGTGTTGGATAAGACTCCTTTTTATGCAGAAGGTGGAGGACAAGTGGGAGATACTGGAATCTTAAAAGTAGGAGAGGAAGTGATTAA
>CALDEN010000252.1 GCA_937942405.1 uncultured Saprospiraceae bacterium | reverse complement strand
TCTTCAGCCAAAGGAACTTATGTAAAATCTGTTACAATAGCATCGACGATGAGTCCAGGTATTAAGATAGATCCTAGTACACTTAATTAATTAACTGTTTAAAGAAAAAAAAATGATTAAAACGGAGAAAGCTTCTGCGATAAAACAGTTAAAAGAAAAATTCAGCGAATCGCAATTTTTCTATGTAGCTGATTCCTCTGCATTGACAGTCGAAGCTATAAATAAATTAAGAGCTTTGTGTTATGAGAAGGGAGTAGAGATGAAGGTAGTGAAAAACACTTTAGCAATAAAAGCTCTAGAACAATTAGATGAAGGTGATAAGTATACAGATCTTAAAGCTGTACTTAAAGGCCCTTCTACAATACTTTTTGCGGATGCAGCAAATGTTCCAGCAAAAGTTATAAAAGAATTTAGAAAAACACATGAAAAACCAATTCTGAAAGCAGCATATATCGATAGTGATATCTATGTTGGGGATGATCAGGTTGACAGTCTAGCTGCATTGAAGTCGAGAGATGAGTTGATAGGTGATGTAATATTATTATTACAATCTCCGATCAAGAATGTTATCGGCAGCTTGAACAGTGGTGGTCAGACCATCTCTGGATTGTTAAAAGCTCTTGAACAAAGAGCTAGTTAATACTCAAAAGACGAGTATTAATCGAGTAGGCTTCCAAGCGTTAACGCTACTCAATAAATATTTTTTTGAATTTTATTGATTAATTTTTTTTTAAAAACCATTTAAAATGGCAGATGTTAAAGCATTAGCAGAATCATTAGTAAACCTTACCGTAAAGGAAGTAAGCGAGCTTGCAGACATACTTAAAGATGAGTATGGAATTGAGCCAGCTGCTGCCGCTGTAGCTGTTGCTGCAGGTCCTGCAGGAGGAGGCGGAGGTGCTGAGGAACAATCAGCATTCGACGTAATCCTTAATTCAGCAGGTGCTGCTAAGTTAGCAGTAGTAAAGGAAGTTAAGAATTTGCTTGGCGTTGGTCTTAAAGAGGCAAAAGATCTTGTTGATGGTGCTCCTCAAGCAATAAAAGAGGGTGTATCTAAAGAAGAGGCAGAATCTCTTAAGGCAGCTCTAGAGGGTGCAGGAGCTGAGGTAGAATTGAAATAGTAATTTCTAATTCTACAGAAGCAAAATGTACTTGAGAAACAAAATATATACACTTAGGATTGCTACAGCGTAGCTCCTAGGTGTATTTTGTTTTGTCGGAAATGAGAATTGAACATTCTTGGTATTGATCAAAATAAAAACCATTTTATATGGCATCTAAAAAAGCTGATGTACAGACTCCTAAAAGAGTCAATTTCGGAAAGATTAAACTTGCTGAAGCATATCCAGATTTATTGGAAATTCAGTTAAAATCATTTCAAGAGTTCTTTCAGTTAGAAACAACTCCTGAAAATAGAAATACAGAAGGCCTTTTCCGTGTTTTTCAGGAAAACTTCCCTATCACTGATGCTCGAAACATATTTGTACTCGAGTTTCTAGATTATTTTATCGATCCTCCAAGATATTCAATCGAAGAATGTAACCAAAGAGGGTTAACCTATAGTGTTCCATTAAAGGCTAAATTGAGGCTCTCATGTAATGATGAAGAGCACGTGGATTTTGAAACGATCGTTCAGGATGTGTTCTTAGGAAACATTCCTTACATGACTCCAAAAGGAACATTTGTTATAAACGGTGCAGAAAGAGTAGTGGTTTCACAACTACATAGATCTCCAGGAGTTTTCTTCTCTCAAAGTTTCCACCCTAATGGATCCAAGATTTACTCTGCAAGAGTAATTCCTTTCAAAGGTGCTTGGATGGAATTTGCGACTGATATTAATACAGTAATGTATGCATACATCGATCGTAAAAAGAAATTCCCAGTTACTACATTATTAAGAGCAATCGGATTTGATTCCGATAAAGAAATATTAGAGATTTTTGATCTTGCGGAAGAAATTAAAGCAGACAAAAAGAATCTTAAAGCAGCTGTAGGTAGAAAACTAGCAGCAAGAGTTCTTAAAAAATGGAACGAGGATTTCGTAGATGAAGATACTGGAGAGGTAATCACCATCGAAAGAAACGAGATCATCTTAGAGAGAGATATCGAATTAGAAGAATCTCACATCGAACAAATCCTAGAAGCAGAAGCAGAAACTGTGATACTTCAGAAAGGAGGAGTAGAAGATGATTTCTCTATCATATATAATACATTACAAAAAGACCCTTCTAGTTCTGAATTAGAAGCGGTTACACATATTTATAGACAACTCAGAGGTACTGATCCACCAGATGAGGATACTGCGAGAGGTATCATCGATAAATTATTCTTTTCTGATAAAAGATATAATTTAGGAGAGGTAGGTCGATACAAAATCAATAAGAAACTTAAGAACGATGTCAGTTTAGAAACCTTGGTTTTGACCAAAGATGATATTCTTGAGATCGTTAGATATTTAGTTCAGTTGATTAATTCTAAAGCAGAGTTAGATGATATCGATCACCTAAGTAATAGAAGGATTAGAACAGTTGGGGAGCAGTTATATGCTCAGTTCGGAGTAGGTCTTGCTAGAATGGCGAGAACGATTAGAGAACGTATGAACGTTAGAGATAATGAGGTGTTTACACCGATCGATTTGATTAACGCTCGTACATTATCTTCTGTGATCAATTCATTCTTTGGAACGTCACAATTATCTCAATTTATGGATCAAACCAATCCATTATCTGAGATTACACACAAGAGAAGGATTTCAGCTCTAGGACCCGGTGGATTATCGAGAGAGAGAGCCGGTTTTGAGGTAAGAGATGTTCACTATTCTCACTACGGTAGACTTTGTACAATTGAGACTCCAGAGGGACCTAACATTGGACTTATATCTACTCTTTGTGTACATGCAAAGGTTAATAAAATGGGTTTCCTTGAAACGCCTTATCGTAAGGTGACTAATGGGAAAGTAGATATGAACAAAGGGGAATATCTTTCTGCAGAAATGGAGGATTTCAAAAGAATTGCCCAGGCAAATGCCCCTCTTACAGAAAAAGGAGCATTTCTAACGGATAGAATTAAGTGTAGAGAGCATGGAGATTTTCCGGTTCTAGCACCTGAGGATATAGAATATATGGATGTAGCACCTAACCAGATTGTAGGGGTATCAGCATCACTCATTCCATTCCTCGAAAACGATGATGCAAACAGGGCTTTGATGGGATCTAACATGCAGCGTCAGGCAGTACCATTACTTAACCCTAAGAGCCCTATCGTAGGTACAGGTATTGAACAAAAGGTAGCAGAGGATTCTCGTATGATGATCAATGCGGAAGGACCTGGTGTCGTAGAATATGTGGATGCAAACATGGTTACTATCAAATACGATAGAACCGACGAAGAGCAATTAGTTTCATTCGAGGATGATTCTAAATCGTATAACTTAACAAAATTTGTAAGAACAAATCAAGGATCTTGTATTAACCTAAAGCCACTTGTAAGAGTAGGTGATAGAGTTAAGAAAGGAAGTTTGCTTTGT
>CALDEN010000251.1 GCA_937942405.1 uncultured Saprospiraceae bacterium | reverse complement strand
TAGGCAGAACTGTATGCAAGAGCCATCTCCTGCAGTCGGTGCTCGAGTAGATGGATATGCTGTAGCACATATACCATTAAGGGTCGTTGTGTAATAACTTAGATCTTGATTAGATGCAGAAAAACATTCGTTCAAAACAGCAATCTGTTCCTCGGCAGCGTCTAATAAACAGTTTTGGTCAGAACAGTCTATCGGTGTATTATAATGAATAGCTACTGGAATTATGATGCTATTGGATGTATTACAAACTAGAGCGGAACGCTGGATATCGAGTACTTTATCTTTATCGTATGAATCAAATAATGCTTTAAACTTAAGGTCATTCTGAAGCCGGTCTGCTAGGTAATCATCAGCACCACATAGCTGCTGGGCACATAACTGATTACATAGCAGGCACATTAGAAGTGCTACTAGCGTGTAGTTTCGGTTCATTGTCTTCTCAGTTTTAGCAGAATATACCTGCTATGAATTTTGGTTTCCTGTTGTCTAGGCAGGACTGGTTACTTTAATATTAAGAAGAGTTGAGAGCAAATTAGACAATCATGTGATAAAGTGTAAGATAGCTGACTGTTTTTTAATCCACTAGTGTAATATACTTTGCACTTTTACAATAGGGGTGTAGAGTAGTCAATCAAACATATCACACATTCTCTATTTGATTAGTTTTGCACTTATGATAAGCAAGAGAGATTTATTTCTAAATCATGTCGCTCAGACCAGTCCCCTTTCTATGATGCTGGAAATCGAACGGGCAGAAGGAATGCATATTTATGATACAGCAGGAAAAGAATATCTGGATTTAAATTCAGGCATCTCTGTAAGCTCTCTGGGTCATAGGCATCCAGCGATAATCGCTGCCGTCAAGTCACAATTGGATAAGCACTTACATACCATGGTCTACGGAGAACATATCCAGTCTCCACAAATAAAGTATGCTTCTCTACTTACCCAAGAACTTAATAATGGCCTCGACAGTGTCTATTTTGTAATGACCGGATCTGAAGCCGTAGAAGGAGCTATTAAACTAGCTAAAAAATATACTGGTAGATATAACATTATAAGCTGTGCCACTGCTTATCACGGGAGTACCATGACCGCAGAAGCTTTACGTAGTGACTATAGTTTTAGTCGAGCATTTATGCCTAGTATGCCTGGTGTAAGGCATATCGAGTTTAACGATGAAGATGCTCTGAGCAAAATAGATCACAAAACTGCTGCCGTAATCTTAGAACCCGTTCAGGCCGAATCAGGCGTAAATCCCCCTCAAAACGATTACCTCAAAAAAGTAAGGGAGCGATGTGATAAAGTTGGGGCTTTGATGATCTTGGATGAGATTCAGACCGGTTTTGGGAGGACAGGCCATCTGTTTGCTCATAAAAAATATGGCGTCGTACCAGATATTTTACTGATCTCTAAATCTATGGGAGGAGGCATGCCGATCGGAGCATTTGTCGCACCTAAGCGTATTATGGAATACATAAGTGATCGTCCAGCTCTAGGGCATATTACCACATTCGGAGGACACCCAGTGTGCACAGCTGCTGCACTTGCGACTCTAGAAACCGTTACAGAAGGCACCTTAATCCCAGATGTCTTGGAAAAAGAAAAGTTAATTCACTCTTTACTTAAGCATCAGATCATCAAAGAAGTGAGAAGCTCAGGACTGATGATGGCGGTAGAGCTAACACGTAGAAAATATCTAAAACATGTTGTAAATAATACGATCGAGCAAGGAGCATTAATCGATTACTTTTTATTTAATAATAAATCTTTCAGGCTAGCACCTCCGCTGATTATTAATATGGATCAAATAAAAAAAGCCTGCAAAATAATTTTGCAGGCCTGTGATTATGCTTTAAATCAGTATCGCAAAGACTAGAGTTGTTTTCTCAATCTTGCTACTGGTATATGTAATTGTTCTCTATATTTTGCTACCGTTCTTCTGGCGATGTTATAGCCTTTTTCTTGTAGCATATCTTTTAACTTTTCATCAGAAAGAGGTCTCTTTTTGCTTTCTTCTTTTACGATATCAGAAAGAATATTCTTCACCTCTACTGTCGACACCTCATTACCATCTGCAGTCTGTAAAGATTCTGAAAAGAAACTTTTCAATCTCCTCGTCCCGAACTCCGTTTGTACAAACTTGCTATTAGCCACTCTAGATACAGTAGAGATATCGAGACTTGTAATCTCTGCGATATCCTTAAGGATCATCGGTCTAATGTTACGTTCATCTCCACTTACAAAGAACTCATACTGGAACTGCATGATCGAATACATAGTATTAAACAAGGTCTCTTGTCTTTGTTTTATCGCATCGATAAACCACTTAGCTGAGTCTATTTTTTGCTTAATAAACATGATCGCATCTCGCTCCTTCTTGGTAGATTTTCTGCCCTTAGTCGTATCCTTATACGTGTGGAGCATATCCATGTAATGGTCGTTAATCTTTAGATCAGGAGCGTTTTTATTATTGAGGCTCAGCTCTAGGTCTCCTTCTTTATTAGAAATAATAAAGTCTGGGACTACATAATTAGAATTATCGTTCTTATGTCGATCTACGCCACTTGCTGGCTTTGGATTCAATTTTAATATCTCTTCGATCGCATCTTTTAGTTCTGCTTCAGAGATATATAGTTGCTTTTGTAATTTCTGGTAATGCTTTTTAGAAAACTCCTGAAAATGATCAGAGATAATCTTGAGAGCAATCTCCTTACCGATGATATTATTTTCTTGACCTCTATTTATTTTGGCTATGAGTTGTAGTTTTAGACATTCTTGTAAGTCTCTACATGCTACCCCTGGAGGATCAAAAGTTTGAATTTTATTGATTACTTCTTGGATCTGATTATGTGTAACCTCTACACTTTGTGAAAACATCAAATCATCTATAATCGCATCGATATCTCGTCTTAAATAACCGTCCTCATCTATACTGCCGACCACTTGTTTAGCGATCATCTCATCTTGCTCCGTATCCCAGTCAGCTAGTCCGAGTTGTAAATGCAAGTGTTCATGAAACGACGTTTCCAAGGCGATAGGAATAGATTTTTCCTCATCCTCGACATAGGAGTCTCCTCTCATCTTGTAACTAGCAGGATCGTCTTCGATGTATTCCTTGAGATAATCATCTAGCTCAAAATCCTCTTCTTGACTATCTTTTTCATCGGCATCAGATTCAGATTTTATATCGAAAACATCTTCTGCACCTTCTTCTCCTTCTTCCAATGCAGGGTTAGACTCTAACTCCTCCTGTATCCTCTGATCTAAAGTAGCAGTGGGTATTTGAAGTAACTTCATCAATTGAATCTGCTGAGGAGACAATTTTTGAAGCATTCTTTGCCCCATACTTTGTTTTAACATGTCGTAAGTCTTTACATTTACTAATTAATGTGTCTAAACCATAAACGATTTAAACTGCTAGTGAGTTCGAGCTATTTGTGTAAATTGTAAATCGAGTAAAATCAAAGATAGGAAAATATATGTCATATGCAAAATATGACATATGTAAAAAACCCTGATCACCAACACATTAAGGATTAACATATACGAAAATTATGAATATAAACGAGAGGTTGGCATTGTTGAGAAGCGAGATGAAAAAAAGGAATATAGATGCCTATATATGTCCGAGTAGTGATCCTCATAATAGTGAGTACGTAGCAGACTTATGGAAAACGAGAGAGTGGATATCTGGTTTTACAGGATCAGCAGGGATTGTGGTTGTCACCCAAAATTATGCTGGTTTATGGACAGATAGTCGCTACTTCCTTCAGGGAGAAACAGAAACAGCGGACAGTGAGTTTGAACTAAATAAAGTTTATAATCAGTTTGCACCGATGCATATAGATTATCTCGTTGACCATATGCCAAATGGATCTACCATCGGCTTTGATGGTTATTGTATGCCTCTAGGATCTGTGAAGTCCCTATTAAAACAAGGGCAACATAAGGGATTCAAAATTGAAGCAGATTTTGATTTGTTTAAAGATGTGTGGCAAGATCGTCCTTCCATCCCTACTGATAAGATCTTTATCCATGATGTTAAATATGCTGGTAAATCTGCAACTGAAAGAATAGCAGAGATTCAAGAAAAAATGAAAACCTTAGGCGTAAGGCATCATCTCGTTACTACATTGGATGACATTGCATGGATCTTCAACATAAGAGGTAAAGATGTAGAAAGCAATCCTGTCGCCGTAGCTTATGCTCTCCTAGGAACGGATAATGCATGTCTCTATCTCGACCCAGAAAAACTGACGGAAGAGACTAGGTCATACTTCCAAGATCAAAATATTAAGCTTAAGGCCTATACAGATCTCGTAGCAGATCTTAATAAGCTAAATGAACAAGATACCTGCCTCATAGATCCTCATAATTGTAGTTATACTCTTTATAAGGCCATTAACGCTGATATCCTTGAAGGAAAAACAATTTCGCGAAAGCTCAAAGCATTAAAAAACAAAACAGAAATCGGTCATTTTAAAGAAGCCATGATCAGAGATGGTCGAGCACTTACCAAAGCCTTTATCTGGTTAGAAAACACCCTTAAAGAAAGAGCCGTTACTGAATTTGAACTTTCCGAAAAACTCGGTGAGTGCCGAGCAAGTCAGGCAGACTACATTGGCGAAAGCTTTCCTCCGATCGTAGGATATAAAGGAAATGGAGCGATTATTCATTATCGCCCGTATCCAGATGCTTGTCATGATATAAAAAATCAAGGCTATCTACTATGCGACTCTGGCGGTCAATATCTAGACGGAACCACTGATATTACGCGTAGTTTCTGCTTCGATACTCCATCTGACGAATACAAATTGCACTATACCCTAGTACTCCAAGGGATGATCAGACTTACACAGGCGGTCTTTCCTAAGGGGACCAGTGGCGGTCAGCTCGATATACTGGCTCGGCAACCATTATGGGATAGAGGTCTTAATTATTTACATGGCACAGGTCACGGGGTAGGGTTCTTCCTCAACGTACACGAAGCTCCGCAAGGTTTTGCACCAGGGATTAACGATAGAGCGGCCACAGTTCATGAGCCAGGAATGGTCACCTCTAATGAGCCAGGATACTATAAAGAAGAGCATTATGGAATCCGTATCGAAAACGTAATCCTAACTGTAGAATCCGATAAAAAAGGCTTTTTAGAACACCAGACCTTGACGATGTTCCCGATAGAAACAAAAATGATCGATCAGTCCATACTTAATGAAAAGGAAATAGGATGGCTCAATCGATATCACGAGGAAGTCTATCGTCGACTATCCCCTGGACTTTCTGAAGAAGAAAACAAATGGCTGGCCGAGAAATGCAAAGCCATTTAAGCAAGATATTATTAGAAAAAATAATCGAAAAGCATTTTCTTTACAGTATCATAAACTAAATCATTCAAAATATGTCTGAAGGCGGCGAAAATTGGGGAGGCAAAGGTTCAGCTCTTGCTAAAGTTTTTATAGGGTTTGCTCTATTTATCATCCTCGTTATCTGGATATACGGAAAGAACCAAGATTTTCTAAATTAGAATCTCGGACTGAAACATATAAAAAAGGCCTTGCATCATAGAGATACAAGGCCTTTTTAGTTTATCATTACTTCAGTTACAGTCTAAAGACTAAAGTCTGTCATTGTTTTAAACTGCTGTACCCTCGCATTGATCTTTTCTTCGTCCAAAGTCTTCAGTTTATCGATACTGAACTCTTCCACACAGAAAGATGCCATCGCAGAGCCGTGGATGATCGCTCTCTTCATATTTTCAAAAGAAGTATCATCTGTCTTTGCTAGATATCCCATCAGTCCTCCTGCAAATGTATCTCCAGCTCCTGTAGGATCTTTTACGAGTGCTAGTGGAAGTGCTGGTGCATAAAATATTTTTCCCTTATGGAAAAGCATCGCCCCATGTTCTCCTTTTTTGATGATCAGGTATTCTGGACCCATCTCATGGATTTTTTCGGCAGCCGATAAGAGAGAATACTCTCCTGACAACTGTCTAGCCTCTTCATCGTTTATCGTAAGTAAGTCTACACGACCGATTACTTTTTTGAGCTCATCCATAGCGATATCCATCCAGAAATTCATGGTATCTAGAGCGATGAGTTTTTGTGACCCGTCCAGCTGGTCCAGTACTTGAGCCTGGATAGCAGGAGTCAGATTACCGAGCATGATGTATTTACATGCTTTGTAAGAGTCTGGCAATATCGGATTGAAATCATCGAGCACATTAAGATCTGTCGCTAGCGTATCTCTCTGGTTCATATTATCATGATACTTACCTGCCCAGAAAAAAGTCTTACCATCCATCTTTACTTCTACCCCACTCAGATCTGCACCTCGAGACTTTAAAGCTTCGATCTCAGCATCTGGAAAATCGTGTCCTACGATAGAAGATACAGAGATACTATTTGTAAAATACGAAGCAGACCAAGTAATATATGTACAAGCTCCTCCGATTACTTTCTCAGCATGTCCAAAGGGGGTCTGTATATCATCAAAGGCCATCGTACCGATCGTCAATAAACTCATGTGTTATTTTTTTTGCTGCAAAAGTAAGTTCTTCTGACAAAAGCATGGCTATTTTTAAACCAATGAAACGTCCATGACCTGGATAATTAAAACATCAGCCTTGTTTATTACGACAACATGAAAGATCTAAATATCGCCATCATTCAGACCTCAATCTTCTGGGAGGACAAAGAAAAAAATCTGTCGATGCTGAAGCAAAAGATTAACGATATCAGTGCATCAATAGACCTGATCGTTTTACCAGAGACCTTTACCACCGGATTTGCAATGAAAAAAGTAACCGATCTCGCTGAACCGATGAACGGTAAAACCGTAAAATGGATGCAGTCTATAGCAGCACATACAGGTGCGGTTATCTGTGGGTCAGCCATGATAGTGGAGAACGGGAAATACTATAATCGCCTACTATGGGTCGAGCCCAATGGAAATATAGAAAGCTACGATAAACGTCATCTCTTCCGCCTCGCTTATGAGCAAAATTACTTCACCCCCGGGGACACTCAAAAAGTAGTCGAGCTCCATGGCTGGAAAATATGTCTCAACGTATGCTACGATTTACGATTCCCAGTTTGGTGCCGTAATAAAGATCT
>CALDEN010000250.1 GCA_937942405.1 uncultured Saprospiraceae bacterium | reverse complement strand
TCTCGATGCTCTTTTCCATATATTTTTCCATTTGTAATGGACTGTCGTCGTAGGCTTTAGGGTCTAAGTAGGTCACTGGTATGCGTTCCTCTGCACCAGATACGATAGGGCAGTTGTCATCAGCATGAGAGCAAGTCATTATTGCAGCATAACTAGATTTTGGATTGATCGGATGGTCATACTTTTTAGAAAAAGCCCATATCGGAGATGCAGATTCATCTGTTTTTATAGCATACACAGGATTACTACCGTCGCTGATCTGTGAAAAATTAAAACCTTGCATCATTAAGGTCTCTCGGATGGCAGTATACATAGCGGTCGCTTCTGTACCTCCAGAATAGCTATAGACTTCTTTAATATTATAATATGCGGCAGCGGTCTGAGCCCATATCTGACATAGATGACTGCGACGAGAGTTGTGGGTACATATAAAATTAAGATTGATATGTTTTTCTTCTTTTCGCTTAAGCGAAATAAAATCTACTAGTCTTTGTAATATGAGTTTTCGGCTTTCTGAGATCTCTAGCTCACGAATCTGTACGATGTGCTCATTTAGTATTGGATACATAGGTAAGTGGTAAGTGTCATTAACAACAACCTGAGCCAGGAGTACAAGACATATTGGCTATAGGGATCATGGTGTCTTTTTCAGGAACTCCACATTGGTCTTTGGCTAGACAGTCCGTTTGTTTATTGTTGAGTAAGAAGTGTTTTCCGTCAAAATCCAATCCGTATTTTCCGATTGTATCTCCTTGATATTCGACTTCGATTTCTAGGTCTTCCAGTCCGAGTATCTTCTCAGAGAGTTCGATGATATTGAGCAGTTTTTCAGGATGGAGTCTATGGTCATAATCGTCGGCATTCCACAACTGAAAATTGGCAACAGTCTCATGCCTTACCGTTCCTCCGCAATCGATAAAGTCTTTGACTACTTTTCCTACTTCTGTCACATGGAAGTGAGCAGGTACGAGCGAGCCATCTGGCAATTTAAAACCGATTTCTTTTAGGGAGGTAAGATGTTCCTTTATCTGGTGTAATGTCATAAAACTTAAACTTCTAGAAATACTTAAAGTTGTGATTCTTCTTGATATTTAAGAGTGATTCGTAGATCAGTTTGATCACGTTTTCTACATCTTCTTTATGAGCCATCTCCACTGTGGTATGCATGTATCGCAGTGGAAGAGAGATCAGCATACTCGGTACACCCGAATTACTGTATGCAAATGCATCTGTATCTGTCCCTGTACTGCGAGAAGTGGCAGCATACTGGAATGGTATCTTTTTCTTATTGGCTGTATTTACTACGAGGTCAAACAGTTTTGTCTGTACCGCTGGTCCTACAGTTAGAGAAGGTCCGAGTCCAGATTTTGTATCTCCTTGTTTTTTTACATCGATAAGAGGAGTGCGGGTGTCATGACATACGTCAGTAACGATAGCAACATCTGGCTTGATGGCTTCCGCGACCATTTGTGCACCTCTGAGACCGATTTCTTCTTGTACTGCATTGACCACATAAAGTGAGTAGGGCAGTTGTTTTTTGTTTTTCTTAAGTAATCTAGCTACTTCTGCGATACAAAAACCACCTAGTTTGTTATCGAGGGCCTTGCCTACATAGTATCGATCATTAAGGATCATCATCTCATCCTCATACGTAATGACACATCCTACATGAATACCCATTTTGAGTACTTCGTCCTTATCGTTAGCTCCGACATCTATAAATATATTGTGCTTTGTAGGAGCCATGTCGATGTTTTTTCCAGCACGAGTATGTATTGCTGGCCATCCAAAGACTCCTTTGACTATGCCTTTTTTAGTATGAATGTCTACTCGTTTAGACGGAGCGATGGTATGGTCAGAGCCTCCGTTGCGGATGACACTGATAAATCCATCATCAGATATATAATTTACAAACCATGAGATCTCATCAGCATGAGCTTCGATCACTACTTTGTATGGTTTTCCTGGATTGATCACACCGTAAACAGTACCGTAGTTATCTACATGATGTTCGTCGATGTATGGCTTTATATACTTTAGCCAAATTTTCTGCCCTTCAGATTCAAATCCGGTAGGCGATGCGTTGTTCAGATAATTTGTTAAAAATTTCTCTGAGGCTTTATTGATAAGAGACATTAACTAAAAGTTTTTTTCATACCACGATTGAGGGTCTTTATTCCAATCGTTTAAGATTAATTTTTCAGAAGGGCTGATAAAATCGATTTCTTCTGCTTTTTCTAAAAGTGTAACATAGTTAGATAGACTGAAATAAGCACAATTTTTTGTGTTAAAGTTCTTCTTAGACAGTTCAAAACCATAATCGAAAATGGCTCCGACCGCAACTACATCTACCTTTTCTTCTCGAATGATATCCACGGCCTGTAATGAACTGCCACCGGTAGATATTAGATCTTCGATGACTAGTGCTTTTTGGCCTTCGAGGATTTCTCCTTCGATTTGATTTTGTCTTCCATGGGCTTTGGCCTTACTTCTCACATAAGCAAATGGAAGACCTAGTACATCTGCTAGTAAGGCTCCATGAGGGATACCCGCAGTCGCAACACCGATAATGACGTCTAGTTTTCCTAGTGACTTACACTCTTGTGCAAATGCATTTTTTATTAAGGTCCTTACTTCAGGATGAGAGAGTGTAATCCTATTATCACAATAGATAGGAGACCGCATTCCCGAAGCCCAAGTGAATGGATTTTTGGGACTTAATTTAATTGCATTAATCTTTAGTAATTTTTCTGCAAGCTCTATGGAGATATTCATTAACTTTCGCCTTGAAACTGACGGCAAATGTACAAAATATACATCAATGACTCTCCACTTATTATCTGCGATACAGAAAAAGTATCCTTTGTAAGGAATGAGGATCGTAAGCAATTGATCGTAAGATATACTACCAAGAAGAAATCACTCCTCAATTATATCGATATGATGGAAAAAGGAGATGAGTATGATGAGGTGATTATACATGCCACAGATTACGATCAGCTAAAGGAAGATCTGCTCAGTCTATATAAGGTCATTCCTGCCGCTGGAGGTTTAGTACTCAATGAGGATAGCGAAATCATGTTTATTTTTAGACGTGGATTTTGGGATTTACCCAAAGGGAAAATAGAACTTTCAGAAAAAAAGAAAAAAGCCGCCATCAGAGAAGTAGAGGAAGAGACCGGACTGAGGGATATGTCCATCACATGTAAACTCGGAAAGTCAAATCACTCGTATAGAAATAAAAGCGGAAAGCGAATCCTTAAAGTATCGCACTGGTACTTGATGAGTACGTATAAGCAAGAGACCGTACCTCAAACCGAGGAAGACATCGTAAAAGCAGAATGGATGAGTCTACAGCAATTTTACTCAGAGGAACGACCAGTCTATTCTAATATTCTAGAAATCCTAGATCTCTATCAAATGAAGCTGTCGATGGATGAAAATTTTGAGCCTTATTTTTAGGGTGGGCTAAGGTCCAAAGATGCATAGGATCAAAGGTCCAAGGGGCTAGAGGGTGAAAGGTTTATGGTTTATGGTCGAAGGGTTTAGAGGGTTAAAGATTTACGGTTTATGGTCTAAGGTTTTTGGAAGTGGGGAGTCGGTTAACAGTTATCAGTTATCGGTTATCGGTTATTGAGTTGATTCTGTGCTCGGGCTTGCTTTATATTGGAATGATGAAGAGGTGTTACTTAGCACATTTCCACATTTTCAAATTGAACAAGTGCTACTTAGTCATTTTTACATTCTCACATTGCCCTCAGCCCATTTACACATTAGCCCATTACCACATTTACACATTAATATGTGCCCGCTTCCATCTACGATGGCTCCATAGCCAGTCTTCGGGTTTAGCGATGATTTGTTTTTCTAGGGATGTCATATATTTTGCGGTGATGGCTCCATCTTGTGTTAGCTCCGGCAGTTCCTCGATGAGTTCCAGTTCTAGCTCGTAAAAGCCCCTTTTTGTTCGTTCAGTTTTGATATTGATGACTGGCCAGTTTTTTTTGCGAGCAAGGCGGTCGGCACCGTAAAGGCATGGAGTCCTTTGATTTAGGAACTGTACCCACTGTGCTTTTTGGACATTACGAGGCCCTTGGTCTGAGATAAATAAGAAGAGGGTGGGCTCGCCTTCAAATTCTTGAATAGCGGCTGATGTCCGTCCGATATCGGCGACATGCACATTATGAGCACATCTTGTCCGTTGCAGGTAGTCATTGAGGTATGGATTCTTTACGAGTTTTACAATGCCGAGGGTCCGATGCATAAGTTGATGTCCGATGGTCTGAGTGCCCCATTCCCAGTTTCCATAGTGACTTGCGAGACCGATGACATGTTTGCCTTCTTTAAAGTATCGATCAATTAGTGCTGGATTTTTAAATATATATCTTCGATTGACCTCATGTGATGATATGGTAAATCCTCGTAGACCCTCCAGTAATACATCTGCTAGGTTTCCGTATGACTTTCTAACGATATCATCGATCTGAGCTGTGCTATACTCTGGAAAAGAATTAGTGATGTTTTTTGTGATAACTTTTTTGCGATAACCTACAGGAACTCTGAGTATCCATGCGAGTAGATCAGACAATCTATAAAATGCATTCCAAGGAAGTATGCCGATGACCCATACGGTTATGCGTAGGAATAAGTAATTTATGTAGTGAAGCATCAAAAATTGTATTTTTCTTTCCACCAATTTCTGGGTCGAGTAGCTAGGCTTCCTTCTGTTCCATTATGGCTCGGTATATAAAACGAAGTGCCTGCAATCTCCTTGGGTAGATACTCATCTTTGACAAAATTATCTTCATAGTCATGAGCATACTGGTAATTCTTGCCATAGTTTAGATCCTTCATTAGTTGAGTAGGAGCATTACGGAGATTCATAGGTATCGATAGTGGACCTGTATTCTGAACACTCTGTTGTGCTAGAGAGATGGCTTTATATGCA
>CALDEN010000249.1 GCA_937942405.1 uncultured Saprospiraceae bacterium | reverse complement strand
TCAGATGCAATGATCTTTGCAATGGTCTTCCCTAACATGGTCGGATTATTCTTCTTATTCCCAGTAGTCAAAAAAGAACTCACCCGATACCTTAAGGCTATCGGAGTAGCATAAAAATTTACACCATTAAGGTATATACCTTAATATCTTTAGAATCTGAACACTAACTCCAGTCTTGAGTCACAAGACTGGGGTTTTTTATTTTGGCTTAAGCCAAAATCGCATTAAGGTTTTTTTACATTTGTGCTCATAGCCAATCAAAACGAATTCTTGAACGAAGCATATCTACATCTAGGATCTAATAAAAACGAACCATTACGGCAAATTTTGGCGGCTTACGCCAAAATAGAAGAGCAGGTCGGTGCTATTTATGCGTTTTCTCAATTCTACAAAACAGCGGCTTGGGGCAAGGAGGATCAAGATGACTTTATAAATACGGCTATCCTCGTTAAAACGACTCTCAGTTCAGCTGAGCTCCTAACTACCGTTCTAAATATCGAATCTGAATTAGGAAGAAAACGTCAAGAAAAATGGGGACCTAGAATTATCGACATAGACATTCTATTTTATAATTCTGATATCATACAGAGTCCAGACTTAGTAATACCTCACCCCAGCATGGCAGAACGTAATTTTGTTTTGATTCCATTAATGGAAATCGCAGGAGATTATCTACATCCTAAGTTAAATATCACTGTCGAAGACTTATATTTAAACAGTCTAGACACTAAAAATGTAATCTTGCTATAATTGAGTAATTCTGCAATACCATATAACTATATAAGTATCGAAGGTAATATCGGTACAGGCAAGACTTCCTTTTGCAAGGCGATGCAGGATGAGTACAACTGTAAACTGGTATTAGAAACATTTAATGATAACCCGTTCCTGCCACTCTTCTACAAAGATCCACAGCGATATGCGTTTACCGTAGAGCTGTTTTTTATGACCGAGCGTCATAAGCAGTTACAAAACCATCTCCTGAGCCAAGATTTATTCTTTGACTTTACGGTGTCGGACTACTATTTTAGCAAAACCCTATTGTTTGCCAGAAATAATCTAGAAGAAGAGGAGTTCAGACTTTTCCAAAAACTATATACCGTTTTAAATCAGACGTTTCCTAAGCCAGATCTACTGGTCTATTTTCATAGAAACGTAGATATCTTAATGGAAAACATTAAAAAGCGTAATCGAGAATTTGAAAAAGACATCACCCGTGATTACCTCATCCAGATTCAGAATTCCTATTTCGAGTATTTCCGTAATATATTATCCTTCCCAGTAGTCATCCTAGACTTAGGAGAAATCGATTTCGTAAATAATCCCAAAGCATTCCACGAAGTAAAATCTATCCTTACTAAAAAACATAACCCTGGAGTACACCGTATGACATTGGTCATGTAGGTTTTGTTTTTATATTTTCTATCGTTCAAATTGTTTTTCAGGTATGCGAGTTACACATGCAAGACTTCCTTATTTGTTTTTTATTGAAAAATGAATTAATTTAATGGAGAACAACTTTTGCATTCATTGTCTTACAACCAACGAAAACTACCTGCACTAAGTTTATGCCTACCGTTTATAATAGGCATCGCTTATCAGCGGCTATTTCAGATCTCCACCGATCTTACTTCTATTTACATTGTTGTCTTTACGTTACTTGCATTAGTTCTTATCGATCATTACAAAAGACGGAAACTCAGCAGTATTTTATGTCTTATTTTACTCTTCCTTTTAGGGTTTACGAGATCAGATCTAAAAGAAAACTATCTGCCGGACAATCACTTTGCGATCGGTCAGCAAAATGCAATCGGCATCATCCAAGAAAACATCGTAGAACGCAAGAAGTATCGGACTTCTCTTAAAGTAAAATACCTAGAAACCCCAGACGGCTATGTTAAAAGTTCTGGTAATCTACTCTGCTACTTTGACAAAGACTCATTGAGCCAACAACTATCCCCGGGTGATGTCATCTACTTCAGCTCAGATATCCAAGCAACGAGAGCTAATAACAATCCACTTGCATTTGATTTTAAAAACTACCTCCATAACCGTGGACTTAATCATCAGAGCTTTATCCGATCCGAGAACTGGCTACTCCTGAAATCAGGTGAACTGAGCTTCCTGAAAAAATTCTCCTTAGATCTAAGAAACGATCTACTCGACATACTCAGGAAATATATAAAGCAACCCGACGAGCAAGCAATCGCTGCTGCTCTTATACTCGGATATCGCAATCAGCTGACCTCAGAGATCTACGATGCCTATACAGAGACTGGGTCTGTACATGTACTCGCAGTGTCGGGATTACACCTAGGTATTGTTACAAAATTTATAATGGTGATATTAGGCCTTATCAGATGGGACAATAAACTTGTAAAGATTTTAAAAGCAGTTTGTACGATCGCCTTCATCTGGTTATTTGCCCTAGTTACTGGTGCCGCTCCAGCTGTGATCAGGGCTGCAACCATGTTTACATTTATCACGATCAGTTTATCATTCAGAGCTAATATTTACAATGTTCTTGCGGCATCAGCCATCGCTCTTTTAATGTATGACCCCTTCCTTTTGTTTCAGGCGAGTTTCCAGTTTTCATATATGGCACTATTGAGTATACTTTACTTTCACCCCATCATATCATCTTGGTGGATCCCCGAAAACAAACTCATCCATGGATTATGGAATCTTGCGGTAGTGGCTATTGCAGCACAAGTACTAGTATTTCCCGTCACGATATATTACTTCCATAAGTTCCCGTTGTATTTTATACTTAGTGGCATCATAGCTGTACCCGCTGCCTTTCTCATCGTGAATGGAGCATTGTTTTTATTCCTAGCAGAAGTATGTTGCTCACCACTCAATGCAATCCTAGGCCCATTATTAGAGTGCCTTATAGAATGGTTTTTATGGTCTATCATGACGATACAAAAACTCCCATTTTGCAGTATCGAGAACATACTGATCAGAACGCCTGACATGATACTCATCTATATCGCACTCGCTGCCATGATGATAGGCATCAGCTGGAAAAAGAAGAAAATGATTCTTGTAATGCTCATTATCGGAATAGTCTATATAACTAGCAGTTGCTTCTACTATTATCAAAATCTAAAACAAAAAGAACTCATCGTATACGATCTCAATAATACAGTGGCCATAGATATCATGTCCGGAACACATCTTTATGAGATCGTATCAGAAGAAATCTCAGAGCAAACTAAATCATTTACCAATGATAACTACCGACTCAGCAAAAAGATAAATACCGTCCAAAGTATCAATCCGATGGACTCACTCGTAAGTGATGGTCTATTGTGTCACAAAGGCTATTTATCCTATAGAAATCATCATCTGCTCGTTCTAGATAATAAAACCGCTCTTCCTAAAGTCGGTGAAATCGATGTGGATTACCTGATCATCGGAAAAGTATCTACCTCT
>CALDEN010000248.1 GCA_937942405.1 uncultured Saprospiraceae bacterium | reverse complement strand
TATAGAAAAGAAACATCTATTTTTCTATCCATGCCTATCAGTAAACCATTGAGGGTAGCCATGCCTCCATTATCACTTCTAGCAGTCTCTCCAAAGAAGTGTAGGTTTTGCCACTTATACGTATAGTCTATGCTCGTGTTTAAAAGTCGATCTCCTTCAAAACGATATAGGTTATACGGTTCATCGTCTCTGACCAATGATTTGTCAAATTGATTATACAGAACATTAAAGCCGATATTGAATGCCTTTTTATAATAGGATAGGCTAGCACCGGCAGACTGCTGCAAAAGATTTCCTTCTTTTTCTATTTCTGAAGGTGTACGATGAAATCCATCTAATCTAAATGAACTGAAATTTTCTAATCCAGATTCGATATCGATAGCATCTTCAATGGTGCCGGCATCTATTTTTTTTGAAGATGCAAAAAGAGTCAATTCTAGTTGGGGAGCAATTTGTAAGGTAGTAGCTAGTCCACGATTAAAGTTGATTTCGTTGACTGAGCTGTAGCTTTTGAGTTTACGACCTCCTTTCTTAATGTCCATGACATAAGAGCTCTTGTTACTCCCGAAGCCATTGTGTAGCACTAGCCCTTGGCCAAAACTGACATTGTAGTCACCGATAATAATATCCTTAATTGTTCGAGAGTATTCCTTGAGATGTATATGTCCACTATAGAAGTCAAAACCCTGAGGATTACTCTTGTTAAAAAGAGACTCTCCAGCGTCTTTTTCTGCAAGGAAGGTTATTCTGAACCTATTTTCATGATAGAGTTTATAGCGTATATAAAGTTTATTAGGATCTCCCTCAAATCCATTTTCTCTGTCCTCCTCATATCCTTTTTGTTCTTCTAGCGACCTTCTCCATTTTAGATATAATTCTGATTTAGACTCTTTTAGCATTTGGCCTAAGCCTAAATTATAATCGTATAAGCCTCCGCTTACAGCTACAAAAGGTTCTAAGGCTTTAATCGTTTTTAGATCAAAACTCGGAATCGTTTGTAATTCATGAACGCTCAATAGATCACCGAACTGTAGTTTATGGTTTTGTAGATCTGCGATCTGTATGTCATTGAATAAGCGACTTTCTTTAAGAGTGATATCATCGGCTTTATTGATATCTAGCGGTTTTTCTAAATAGAACTCCAGGTCCTCATAAAGGGTATTAAAATCCAATTCGCCATCATTTTCTAAATTTTCAATGAGGTTTTCGATTTGGTTTTCTTCTATCTCGATATCCTTTTGTCCAACGTCATTCTGAGCATGCATTTGGACCACAGCCAGTGTCGCTGTCACTAATATCAAATACCGAAGTTTCATATAGAGCATAAAAGCTGCAAATTAGAAAATACTTGTCATTTACAGTAGGCAAAGTTTGAAAATAAATCACAAATATGAGAACACAAGTAATTGTAAAACAGTTGGTTACATATTAGGTCTGTCTCGTAGCGATAACAGAAATTAAATAATGAAATCAAATAAAAACGACTTTTACAGTTTTCTTTGCAGCAAAATCAATTAAACTGACATGGCTGCAGCTAAAAAAACTATTAAACACAAGTTAGAATACGTATGGTTAGATGGATATAAACCTACTCAATCTTTACGATCAAAAACTAAAGTACTAGACAGTTCTAAATTCAAAGGAAAATTAAAAGACTGCCCGATGTGGGCTTTTGATGGTTCATCTACGGAGCAAGCTCCAGGAGGGCAATCTGATTGTTTGCTTAAACCAGTAGCACTTTACCCAGATCCACAAAGGATCAATGGATGGTTAGTGATGTGTGAGGTATTATCTGCAGATGGAACGGCTCACCCTTCTAATGGAAGAGCGACCATAGATGATGATGATAATGATTTTTGGTTTGGTTTTGAGCAAGAGTACTTCTTGTATGATACCTCTACTAAGAAGCCTGTAGGATTCCCAACAAGAGGATATCCAGCACCACAAGGACCATATTACTGTTCTGTAGGAGCTAATAATGCATTTGCGAGAGAAATGGTAGAAGAGCACCTAGATGTATGTCTTGCTGCAGGATTTAATGTAGAAGGGATCAATGCAGAAGTTGCTACTGGTCAGTGGGAGTTTCAAGTATTTGCAAAAGGAGCTAAAGCAGCTGGAGATGAAGTGTGGTTATGTAGATATCTACTAGAGCGTATAGGAGAGGATTATGGCCTAGCCGTAAACTGGCACCCTAAGCCTCTGGGTAAGGATAAAGACTGGAATGGATCTGGAATGCACGCTAACTTTTCTAATAAGAAATTAAGAACAGCAGGTAAGCAAAAGGTATATGATGATATCTGTTCTAAGTTTTCGTCAAAAGAAAGAATCCAGCAGGCAATTGCGTGTTATGGAGCATATAATGATGAGCGTCTAACTGGTAAGCATGAGACTCAGAGTATTAATAAGTTCTCTTATGGTATTTCTGATAGAGGGGCATCGATCAGAATTCCGATCAATGTGGTAAACGATGGCTGGAAAGGATGGTTAGAAGATAGAAGACCATCTTCTAATGCAGACCCGTATAAAGTAGCAGCATCTATCATTGCTACAGTTAAGGACAAGCCATACAACTGGAAGGACTTTGACTGGAGAAAGAAAAGAAGAAAGAAAGCTTAATTTATAAATTGAGAAAATAAGCGTAATTAAAAAAGCGTTAATATTAAATGGTTCGACACTAATACTGTCGAACCATTTTTATTTTTAAGCAATCTACTTTACTATAGCACCTATGAAGGCACTCTTATCTTTAATTCTACTTTTTAGTACGAGCATGTGCTTAAGTCAAGTATCTGGATATGTCACCACCACAGGAGGAGATGCGTTGTCCTATGCAACCATTTACGTAAAGGACAGTTTTAAAGGAACCACGACAAATGATGAAGGTTTTTTCTCTATAACTCTAGAAAGTGGAGAGTATGACTTGGTCTTTCAATACGTGGGATATGAACCAGCAATCATAAATGTAAAGATAGATGACTCTAAGGTCAAAGAGCTCAATGTCATTCTAGAGGAAGAGTCCTTTGATCTAGAAGAGGTCGTCATATCTGCCGATGTAGAAGATCCAGCATATGCAATTATACGTAAGGCCATAGAAAAGAGAGATCTATACCTCAATGAAGTACAGCAATATCAGGCAGATCTGTACATCAAAGGCCTAGTCAAAATAGACGAGACACCTGAAAAATTCATGGGGATAGATCTGGGTGATATGGAAGGTATTCTAGATTCTAATCGCCAAGGAATAATCTATCTATCAGAATCAAAATCTAAAGTATACTATAAAGCTCCTGATCAACTCAAAGAAGTAATGTATGCTTCTAAGGTAGCAGGAGACCTAGATGGCATCAGTTTTAATCAATATGCAGATGTAAATTTTTCATTTTATAACGAGCATATAAATTTTGGCCGTAATCTATTGTCGCCATTGGCGGATAATGCATTACGGTTTTATACGTATAGATTAGAAGGGACTCGTTTTGATGGCAATGGTAATATGGTCAATAAAATAGCTGTCATTCCTAAAAATGAAAATGATCCTGTTTTTTCAGGGTACATATATATTATCGATGACTCTTGGAGGATCTACACTGCAGATTTAAAAGCGACCGGAGTCTCTGCTAAAAACTCAATCTATGATTATATCGCTTTCAAGCAGATTTATATCCCGGTTACGGATGGTGATAAGTGGATTTTGTTCTCGCAAGTGATGAATTTTAAAATAGGTTTGTTGGTCTTTAAGTTTAATGGTGCTTTTACTTACTTTTTTTCTAATCATGATTTTTCGGATATCGATGATGGAGTATTTACGAGTGAGACATTCAGGGCAGAAAAAGACGCAAATAAAAGGGACAGTACATATTGGAAAGAAAATAGACCGGTACCCATTACGCAAGAAGAACGCAAGGATTACTACAAAAAAGATAGCCTCGAAGTATTGTGGAACTCTAAGCCATATCTCGACTCACTCGATAGAGAATCCAATAAACTAAAGCTCTTCAACATACTATTTGGATATACATATAGCAATAGTTATGAGAAGCGAGCATGGAGTTATATGTCACCGCTCAATTCGATCCAGTTTAATGCTGTAGAAGGGTTTAAAATCAGCCTAGACACCAGATATGAAAAGTACAATAAAAAACGGACCGAGTATTTTTGGGTCGAGCCCAAAATCTCATACGGCTTCGGAGATAAGCAGTTGCGTCCTACTTTGGCTATAGCCAAAAGATTTAATAGCATAAAATATACGACTGCAGGAATAAATATCGGAAGAGAAGTACGGCAGATAAATGAGGAGAATCCAGTACCTGTGGGTATAAATACTATCGAGAGCTTACTGGCCAAAAATAATATATTGAGTCTCTTTGAAAGTGATTTTATCAATGCTTCTTACAGAAGCGAGTTGTTTAATGGCTTACGAGCAGACCTATTAGTCGAGTATCAAAATAGAAAACCATTAAGTCTTAATTCTGATTATAGCTTGTTCAATAAGGATGAAAGCTTTAGTTCTAATTACCCCTTGTGTGTATTCTGTCCGATAGAAGAATCATTTGTAGATAACAAAATCGTACGACTAGATGCAAAGTTCAGATATAGAATAGGGCAGACTTACATGTCCATGAATGATTTTAGAATAACACAAAAGTCTAACTGGCCAGATCTTTTGCTGCGATATAAAAAAGGAATATCTGTTGATGGTGGAGACCTGGGTTATGACTTTTTAAGTCTAACAATTACTGACACTAAGGTAGATTTAAATCTATGGGGCTATCTGGGTTATTCTATAGAGGCGGGTACTTTTTTGACAAGTAATAATTTAACGGCTATAGATTATAAGCATTTCAGGGGAAACATGGTAAATTATAACCTCGGAGCTAACTATCTAAATACGTATAAAGTTTTACATAACTATGTAAATAGTACTTCCAGGAGTTACGTCAGTCTATTTTCGGAGTACCACTTAGAGGGTAGGTTAATGGATAAGATTCCTGTCCTTAAAAACTGGAATATAAAGTCTGTGATTGGCTATAATTTACTGAGGATAAAAGAGACGAGTAGTAATTATCAGGAACTTTCCTTTGGTCTAGAAAATATAGGAATTAAAGGAATACCGATCTTACGTTTGGATTATGTGTGGACTTTCAGAGGGACTAATTACTTAGATAGTGCATTAGTTTTAGGAATATTTCAAGAATTCTAAAAGAAAATTGTAGAGCTTACTCTTCCTCTGACCTGATCTTTACCACATACATAAGGATAAGACCAGTCATAATAAGACCTAGCTTAACCACTAATCCGAGTAATGGATCACTATCTGCCCAAGCAAGAAAGCTTATTTTTAAGCCGATTAAGGAAAGGATCAGTGCAATCATGCCTGTAGCAAAAAATAAATATCCAAAAAGCGAAAGAAGTCCTTTATTCATGAGGTACATATTTAATTAAGAGATATATATCAGCCTTAATCTCTAGCAATTATAAACTATCTTCATTGAAAAAAGTTTTTTTCTTTAACTTAAATCTTTAAATCAGCCAAGAAACAACTAAATCATTGAGCGGAATAGATAAAACAAAGTTTAGAGTATATTTTGACGAGTATTTTAATGCTCTGTCAAACTTTGCCTACGGCTATGTAAAAGATAAGTCTGTGGCAGAAGACATCGTTCAGGATGTGTTTGTTAAATTCTGGATGAAGCGAGAAGTAATCCAAGCGGACAATAATGTAAAGTCATTTTTATTTCAGAGTACTAAGAATAGGGCTATTGAGATTCTCAGACGTAATAAGCTAAATGATACTATGGTTCTTGAAAAGACCAAGGAGATAGAATCGGATGAACAGCTTATGCAAGAAGCGGACAATTATTTGATGAAAGAGAAAATCTTTGCTTCAATACGACAATTGCCGCCTAAATGCCAGCAAGTCTTTAAAATGAGCAAGATTAATGGCTTAACTTACAGTGAAATCGCGGCAGAACTAGAAATATCTGTTAAAACCGTTGAGAATCAAATAGGAAAAGCTTTAAAATTTTTAAGAGAAAAACTTAATAAGTAAAGAAGATTATTCGAATGGATTTAGATAATTTATTAGCACGAATTTTTAATGATGAGGCTTCCAATGAGGAAAAGGCTCAACTGGAGCTTTGGAAACAAGAGGGGGAGGATAACCTAAATGCATTGCAGGATATGAGTGTAATTTGGGAAGATTCTAATGGACTGAAAGATTATCAAGAGTTCGACGAAAACAGAGCATGGCAAAAACTCAACTCAGCCATCGTCTCTGAGGAGTTAAAAACGCCAGTTCAAAAAAATAATACCTATTCTATAGTACGTAGATTAATGCCACTTGCCGCTAGCTTATTACTATTAGTAGCAGTGGGAATAGGCATTAAAAGCTATCTCGGTGGGGATACATTAAGTGAGCCGACTTCATTTGCAGCCAATGCGATGGAAAAGCAAGATGTCTTATTATCGGATAATTCAAAAATTCTTTTGGATCGGAATAGTACACTAGAAGTATTAAGTGATTTTACAGATGAAAGGTTGGTTTCATTATCAGGGAGAGCCTATTATGAGGTAGAGTCTGATGTAGAAAATCCGTTTACTATCAACACTAATCATGGAGACGTGACTGTAGTGGGAACAGAATTTACC
>CALDEN010000247.1 GCA_937942405.1 uncultured Saprospiraceae bacterium | reverse complement strand
TCAGTAGTTACTTCTCCCCAACAAGAATTTCCTGTTGCAGGATCAGTTACTGTTACCGTAAATGTTCCACAAGTAGTTATTAAATTACTACCAAAAGAAGTAGTTACTATATAGTTATCATAACATGCATAAGGACCTCCTTCAAGAACCATATCTGCAGTTATCAAAGCTTCACAGTTTTCGTCAACTGAAACGTTAACTCCATCATTACATGCTAAAGCAGTCGCAACAGGACCAGAATACTCTTCAACAGTAATACAGAACTCACAGTCCATAGTATTACCTGTAGCTATAAGATCACATATAGCACCATCTAACATAAACTCAGATGCTGTATAAACTACACAGTACTCACCTGGAGCATTGTATGATCCACTTTCTATTCCACTAGTCTGAGCAAGTTCCCAGATTAAAGGCTGAGATGCACATACCATTTGAAGATTACTAAGTGTAAACATACCACCAGTTCCAACACCATCTCTTGAACTAAGGTTAGCATTAAATACATCTCCTTCTACAGCAGCTTGACAAGCAGTACCTCCTGCTGAAGTAGCTCCTGTAAAACCAGTAAATGAAGCTATTGTTCCTCCAGGTCCAGATAATGTAAACGGATCCCAGAATGGAGACTCATCATTATCATATGTCCAATCAAAACTAACAGCTAATCCACCTGAAGCACAAGCAGGTACAGTCCATGAATAGTTTGCAGTAGAACCGTTATCAGTTTGAGCTGTAACAGAATCTCCATTATCAGTTGCATCAGCAGGCGTTCCTGCAGTTACAAAAGATCCACCAAACACAGTAGTTACACCTAAGTCACCACATTCTTCTCCTAAAGTAGGGTTAAAGAACACTACTTCATCACACTCACCAGCTTCAAGACCAATAGTCTGATCAGCAGGACAGTTGATTACACAAGCAGGACCAGCAGCAGGACAAGCAGCAACAACTGCATCATACTCAGCTTGGTCAACCATAAATGTAACAGACCATCCAGTCCATCCACCAGTATCTCCACCAGCATCGTCACCGAAACCAATAGAAACACCCGTAGCCATATCTACACCAGCAAAAGCTGTACCTAAAGCACATCCTTCTGCCTCGAAAGGACCAGTATTTCCATTACCAAAACATGCAGCACAACCAGTTCCTCCTACTGGAGTAACACCACCTGGTGCAAAAGCAGGACTTTGACCAGTCCAGTCAGAAGATCCTCCATTGTCACTCGATAAGTCACAAGAAGATGCTCCAATATTTAACGTCAAATCAATATCAGATCCCCATGTATGAGTTAAACCATCAATTGTAACATTTACAGCTCCAACTACAGTAAGAGGAAGCCCCATATCAGCAGCTAACTGCATAACAGGTGTCCCATCAGGACATGTACCTAGATCCGAAGATCCAACACTAGTAGCAACAGAACTATCTGAAAAATTACCAGCAGCACCAGTGATCGTAACAGCCACTTGTGCTTGTGATAATCCTAAACATAGAACTACACTAAAAAAGGTTAATAAAATTTTTTTCATCAGATTGAGTTTTTCTTTTAAAAATTAAATACTTAATAAATCTCTTATATACAAAAAGGCATCTTCTACAAGTTGCTCTCTAGCAGGTGTAGCAGAAGCACCCTGACTTGCCATAAAAGACTCAGCCGCTTGGATTCCTAAAAGAGTATTATTAGCAGCCTCAATTTCTTTACTGGTTAAGTACATTAATTGAGGATAAACAAAAGTGGTAACATCTTGTACAGACATTCCACCAAGATTAGCACTAGTACCTGCAACAGTATTGTTACTGACACTAGGAAGGTTACTGATGTTCGCAGTTCCATTTTCAAAAGACGTTGCCGTCGCTTGAAGTGTAGATACAGCCTGGTCAGGAGTCACAAAAGACTGGGCCTGAACAGCAAAAGCTGCAAAAACGAACATCAACGCAAATAAAAATTTAATCTTCATGAGATTGAGTTTTGGTTATAAAATTTATTAATCGGTTAAAAAATATACATATGTGTATAACTGACTATAGTCATCCTCTTTTGGATGAAAGCCAATCATTTAAAAAATTCTAGTATGTTATATTTTGAAAAAAGAGGTGAGAGCGTCTACTATCAAGTTCAGGTTATTAAACAGAGCAATCGTTTCTATTTTCGGTTCTATGAAGGTGGGATCGTCATTACACCCTCAGGTTTTCGTCGAGAACAAATATACGAGATAGGTATTTTTCAGTATTACCCGATTCATGGTATTTTACTAATACATGAAAAGTGCAATACGACACTATAAGGTCTATTATTCTCAACAGACCCTAAAATTATTAATAAATTCTATTATATCTAGGAATCACCTATATATTTTTTTTCAATATGTATAATCTCCTCAGGACATAAAAAAAAGGCCACCTGAAAACAGGTGACCTTTTATAGGTTTCTTTAAAAGAATATGGCTTTTTATTTGCCCATAGGCACATTTAATATGGGATCTGGGTCTTTTGCTAGATTTATTCTGAATGTCAAATCATGAGATCCATTATTATACTGCTGGAATTCATGAGAAGATACATTGTACGAATAGTATAAGTCTAAATTCCTGACAGCTGTACCTATCAAGAAGCCTAAACGTTTCTCTGCCCCCAATGTGTACGTTAATCCTCCCGTAAGTCTATCATTAAGGAATGTAGCTTTTAGATTTAAATCTATGTGAGTAGGCACAAACATGAGCTTCTTAACGATTATAGATGGCTCTACACTTACATCACTATCAGGCAGATCGTACTCATATCCTAAATGCAATATCATCCCTAAATCTCTACCTCCTGTAGTATCCGTGGTTATCGCATCGTCTAGCTTAGAGCTTACTAAAGAAGGAAGGGTAAGGCCATATTTTACTGAATTATCGTACTCACCGTATACTCCAAAAGAGACATCAAAGAAATTATTTCCTGCTAATCTGTTTAAAATAACTTCATCACTGACATCTACCTGTCCATTAATATCGCCTATTTTATGCTGTATAAACTCTGTCGAGAGTCCAAATCCTACCGTGTTGGTTTCAGAATCGATGGTATAAGAAAAGGACAACTGACCTTTAGTGGTTTCTAGAGCTCCGTTTGTGTCAGACATCAATAATCCTCCAAATCCTAGTCTATTCCCTAGATTACCATTGTAACTTAATGTCAATGTTTTGGGCGTACCCGGAAAAGTGGACCATTTATTTCTGTAATTAAAGATCAAGTCTGACTCTCCAAAACCTGTGGCACCAGGGTTTATAACTACTGGATAGAGATACGCTTGTGTAAATGTATATCGCTCGTCAAAATACCTCTGCTGAGCCATGAGACTCATCACACCGATACTAAAGAGACATGTTAGTATTATATTTTTCATCATCATTGTCTTACTTGTTTTTAAAGATCTCTTAAGATGGTTACGTAACCTTTAAATAATCTAGTTTCTCCGGTACTGAATGTTACATCCATTACCCAATAATATGTTCCCTCTCCGAGGTCATTACCGTCCATATCTACTCCCCCCCATGTATTATCATAGTTAACAGCGGTATGTACTAGCCTACCCCATCTATCATAAATATTTAAATTATTGGGATTATTGCGTGCACATGAAATGTTGAGGAAATCATTGGCCCCAGCCGATGCTCCTGGTGTAATTATATTGTTTGCGTTATAACATGGCCCAACTGGCCCAACTGGACAAGACTCAACCACGACCAAATTTTCCATATCTAAACAGCCATTGGCGTCCTCGACCATTAGGGTATAGGTTCCGGCAGATATTCCGCTTAAGTTCTGCGTATCTTGACCAGTACTCCATGTATAGGTATAATCTGGAACACCTCCTGAAACGTCCATTTCAATGGAGCCTGTATTCAGACCTATAGTATCACACTCCACTGCAAACACATCAACAACTAACGGCTGCGGTTCTGTAATTTCGAAGGTAGCCTCGCCTGTGACTCCTTGTTCATCTTCTACTACTACATTATACATTCCGGCACAAAGATCACCTGCTTCTAAATCCTCCAACGACGCAGCCTCTCCATTAATCTGTATCGAAACTAAAGATCCGTTTACACCAAAAAAAGCTGTCGAAATAGCTCCGTCACACTCCCCATTACAGGATACTCCGAAACCATTAAATTCAGCTGCTGACAAGATCGTTACATCCACTAATATCGTATCAGAAAGGTCTGGCAGTTCTTCTACAATGATCCCTGACAAAACAAGCATACACCCATTATCATCTGTGACAGTAATGGTGTACTCGTCAGGTGCTAAGCCCGCAAAACCATCTGCTGT
>CALDEN010000246.1 GCA_937942405.1 uncultured Saprospiraceae bacterium | reverse complement strand
TTCGACATACTCTTTGCCTTGATAATTAAACCAGTCTTTAGTAGGAGGGTCTTTCATCCACCAGTGCTGATGACCGCAGTGATTGGCGATCTGATCCATGATGATGCCTAGGCCTTTTTCTTTGGCAAGTTTAGCGAGTTTTAGATAGTCTTCGTTGCTTCCGTATCGACGATCGATTTGATAATAATCGGTCGTAGCATATCCATGATAGGACCATTTACTTTGATCATTTTCAGTCAATGGATTGATCCATATGGCCGTAAAGCCCATTTCTTTGATGTAATCGAGATTGTCGATGATGCCTTGAATATCGCCGCCATGCCGACCTCCTTCATTGCTTCTATCTAGGCCTTCTTTCATGCCCTTGATTTCGTCATTTTCTGTGTTTCCGTTTGCAAAGCGATCTGGAGTTATGAGATAGATGGCATCTTTACTTGAAAAAGTTGCTCGTTGATTAGAGTTCTTACGTCTTTCTTTGAGTTCATATCGGTGACGAGCGACGATTCCTTTTCTACCTCTTAATAGGATATCGAAGCTTTTGGCCTCAGCATCCGGACTGATCTCTAGGTCCAGTATCATATAATTCTGATTAGGAACATCGAGGATGTCTTTTACTTTGATCCCATCATGCATAACCTGAGGTAAGAGCTTCCCGATATTCTGACCATAGAGCATGAGTTGTAGCTTATTGTTGGCCATTCCTGTGTACCAGTGGGGAGGTTCTACTCGTTGTATATGTTGAGCATTACAGATACTAGGGAGTAAAAAAATAAAGAATAGAATATATCGCATAGTCTTTTACCGATTCGTAATTAGAATAATATGGAATCTTTAAAGTATAAAAACTCCAGATGATGGAATAGTTAAAAATAATCTATCCGCCGCTTTTTTTGAGATTTGTCACTCCTTTTTTGGATAGCAGTTCGATCACTTTGTCTCTGTGATCCCCTTGTATGATGATTTCATTATTCTTTGCAGATCCACCTACACCACATTTGGCTTTTAAGAATTTTCCGAGTTCTTTGAGTTCGTCTTCATTGAGATATTCAAAACCTTTAACGATGGTGGCTGTTTTACCACCTCTGTTTTTTTTATCGATGTGGACTCTGAGGACCTCTTTACTCAGATAATCCTCTATATCAGCATCATCCTTTTCGGTAGGATCATCTGGTACGTTGTCGGGATTTCCCATAGCTCGGAATTCGTCCCAGTTAAGTGTGTTTTTTGGATTGGCCATTTTGCTGATTCTTATGCTTTTCTCTTCCAGTTATGATTAATCATTCTCAAGATAAGCATTCCGAGATCTTCTGTTCCTAGAGATGAGTTAGAAAGTATGACGACTCCTGTTTTTGTCTCATCTACAAATGCAACAAAAGACTTATGCCCGCCAGTAGTCCCAGTATGCATACGTATGGCAAATTTTGATTTTTGATCTATAACATGCCATGCTTTACCTAAATGGATGTCTTTATTATAGTTAGTCGTCGCTTGTATTTTATGGGTATTGGGGAGTATATGATCTAGGAATGTGTTGGATATTCCCATACTGGCCCTGACAAAATAGGTGAGCTCTTCTACATTGGATTTTATCCCTTCAGAACCACCGAAACTTTTAAATACCCAAGGACTCGCATCTATTCCAGCTCGATTATATCCTTTGGATAAGCGAGCATTGCGATGTTCTGTTTCTTCGACATAGGTGTCATCCATCTTGAGAATATCCAGTAGGTATTCCTGAAGTAAGTTTTCATACGATATTTTAAATTTTGCTTCAAGCAAAACTTCAAGTAAGGCATAGTTAGTGTGAGAGTACCTGAACTGATCCCCGATCGATTCTTTAGGGACATAATGGGCGTAAAACTGGATTAGATCTTCCTTAGTATAGTATTTATACGGATTATTACGCTCTTTTTCTTTTTTACCGAACATGCTCGGACGTTTTGGCAATCCAGAGGTGTGTAAGACTAAATCCATGATCGTCAGCTCTTCCATACGCGGATTTTGCTGCTCCGATGGTAAGTATGTATTTACCTTATCAGCATAGGAGAGTTGTTTAGATTCTACTAGGACTTCGATAAGACCAGCCGTAAATACTTTACTTAATCCTCCTATTTCGAACACCGATTGTTCATCGTAGATGCCTCCTGAATTATCCGCTCTCGCTCCGTATCTCAGAAAAAATGTACTGTCATTATCGATGATACCGACCATAAAGCCGGGGTTATTCTTGAGATCGATTTGTGTCTCATAGGCGATGAGCTTATTGATCTCTTTTCTCAGTTCGAGAGATTGTGCTGTACCGACCATCGTCCCTAATGTAGAGATCACACAGAATAGTAAAAACTGAAGCCGAGTTACAAACATCGATTAATCGTATTAGAAGTTATCATCTAATGCAAAGGGGGTTACTGGTTGTAGACGCATTAAAAACGTAAATAGTTGCTTTAGAGTTTCCTTAAATCCGAGTTTTTAGATATCACTGCCTTTCAGGGCTTTAGCAACGTTGATATCCAGGGCTTTTTCTGCCAATGGGCGAGAGTACTTATTTAAGGCATCCATGACGGTTTCGATCTCGTTTTTACTGCCTTTTTCGATGGTCAGACTTAGTTTTTCCTTAAACTCGGTGAGTGTCGTTAACTCATCAGTACTCAGCCAGTCATTCTGTCCGATAAACTTGTTCGTTGCAAAAACCACATTACGTGCTTCGGTCTGAGTTTCTATCAAGGCTTTGATTTTCATGTCTGCCTCAGCATTCTGTATCGAGTCCATCAGCATCTGTGCCATTTCTTCTTCAGATAATCCGTACTGAGATTTTATTTCGATTTCGGTCTCGGTATTGGATCGTTCTTCCATGGCTTTGACCCTCAATATTCCATCGGCATCTATCAGGAAATGTATGGATATTTTGGGCAATCCTGCAGGCATCGGAGGGATGTTTTTAAGTATAAACTCACCCAGTTTACGATTATCTACGACGAGATCTCGCTCTCCTTGATAGACAGAAACTTTTAGGTTTTTCTGCCCATCTACAGAGGTTGTATAATTTCTACCAGACTTAATAGGTATCTTACTATTTCTCGGAACGATGACATCCATCAGTCCACCTACCGTTTCTATTCCTAGAGACAGTGGTGTGATATCTAGTAGCAAGACATCCTTGTTATTACCCGCTAGTATATCGGCCTGAATAGCAGCTCCCAGAGCCACTACCTCGTCCGGATCTAATTCCGTAAATGGCTCTTTCTCGAAAAACGATTTAACAGATGCTCGGATAGCAGGTATACGTGTCGATCCACCTACGAGTATGACATTGTCGATCTGTGCTATTGCGAGCTTTGCATCTTCTAATGCTGCCTTGCAACTCTGTAGCGTTTTGTCGATGATCGATGAGATGAGCTCATCGAAGGTGCTCTTAGTAATGCTTAGTTTTAAGTCCGCCAGCTCAGCAGTAAATGAATCCTGAGAGGATAGGACTTTTTTGGCCTCTTCGGCCATAAGCCGGAACGATTGTACAAATGCTTTATCGCTCATCTGCTCCGATTGGATAGCGTATTTTTCTATCCAGTAATCCATGATCGATAGATCGATATCATCGCCACCTAGTGC
>CALDEN010000245.1 GCA_937942405.1 uncultured Saprospiraceae bacterium | reverse complement strand
ATGACTTTAGTGCTTCATAAGCTGAAGATATCTCTCTTCGGTGACTTCTTTCGATAAGGAAAAAATTTCGCCCAAAAAAAAGAGCCCTTCTAAACGAAGAGCTCTTTCTATATTCTTAAAATCGATAGCTGATAACGATTATGTTGACGCCATCGATTTACGGTTACGCTTTCTAGTATTGTGGTCTAGGTGTATCTTTCTTAGACGTATGCTTTCTGGAGTTACCTCTATACATTCGTCAAAGTCGATATACTCCATGTACTCCTCTAATGTAAACTCTATTTTAGGAATTACCTTAACCCCATCATCAGAACCACTTGCTCTTACGTTGGTCAGTTTTTTACCCTCTGTAACGTTTACGATCATATCGTCTCCTCTAGAATTTTCTCCTAAGATCATCCCTCCGTATACATCTACTCCTGGATCGATAAAGAACTTACCTCTCGCCTGTAGCTTATCGATAGAGTATGGCGTCGCAGTCCCTTTATCCATAGCGATCATCACTCCGTTAGAACGACCTGGGATCTCTCCTTTAAATGGTTTATATTCCGAAAAACGGTGATTCATAATGGCATTACCTCCTGTAGATGTAAGCATGATCGATCTCAATCCGATCAATCCTCTAGAAGGAATATCGAACTCTAGGTGCTGGATAAGACCTTTACTTTCCATCACGAGCATATCTCCCTTACGCTGAGTAACTAGATTGATCACTGTTCCACTGAACTCATCAGGAACATCTATTACGAGTGTCTCGAAAGGTTCACATTTACGACCATCGATCTCTTTCATAATTACCTGTGGCTGACCTACAGTAAGCTCATACCCTTCTCTCCTCATCGTTTCTACAAGTACTCCCAAGTGCATAATCCCTCTTCCATAAACTAAAAATGAATCTCCACTTGCCGAAGGCTCCACTCTCATCGCTAGATTTTTTTCTAACTCAGAATCTAATCTGTCTTTTATATGTCTACTCGTAACGAACTTTCCTTCCTTTCCGTAAAATGGAGAATTGTTGATACTGAATGTCATGTTCATCGTAGGCTCATCGATCGAGATCAATGGAAGAGCTTCTGGAGCTTCGATATCAGCGATGGTTTCCCCGATATTGAAATCATTAACTCCTACGATCGCACAGATATCTCCTGCATGAACTTCTGTTACTTTCTTCTTACCCATCCCCTCGAAGATGTATATCTCCTTTATCTGATGTTTCTCTACAGAACCATCTCTCTTACATAGACTTACTCTTTGCTTTTCCTTAATCGATCCTCTACGTACTTTCCCGATCGCTATACGACCCAAGAAGCTAGAATAATCCAAAGATGTCACTTGCATTTGCAGTGTACCCTCGTCCGTTTTAGGCAATGGTACGTATTCTAAAATACCATCCATTAATGGTGTGATGTCTTCACACTGTTCCAGAGATGTATTGAACCAGCCTTGTTTTCCTGATCCGTAGAAAGTTGGGAAATCCAACTGCTCCTCGGTTGCATCCAATTGGAAAAATAATTCAAATACCTGCTCATGTACCTCTTCAGGTCTACAGTTTTCTTTGTCTACTTTGTTAACCACTACCATCGGACGTAATCCTAGCTCTAAAGCCTTTTTAAGTACAAATCGAGTCTGTGGCATCGGTCCCTCAAAAGCATCTACGAGTAAGATTACTCCATCTGCCATTTTTAAAACTCGTTCTACCTCTCCTCCAAAATCAGCGTGACCAGGAGTATCGATTACATTAATCTTTACATCCTTATATACGACTGCTGCATTTTTAGAAAAAATCGTAATTCCTCTTTCTTTTTCTAAATCATTACTATCCATGATCAAATCTCCCGTATCCTCGTGATCTCCGAAGACAGAAGTCATGTGTAATATGTTATCTACTAGCGTAGTTTTACCATGATCGACGTGGGCAATAATGGCTATGTTTCTAATTTGCATAATATATAGTATAAAAAAAGTGCAAAGGTCGACTATTTTATTGGAATTGAACATGATAAATTCACCATCAGAAGTATATTTAGCAAAAAGCCATATTTCTAATATATTAGCCTATCTAGCTCGACATATAGCGAATTAAAGAGCGTATTGCTCATAATTACCCAAGAGCCTAGGTCTAGATTTACAAATTAATACATGGATTATAGTCTTTTACTGTCTTTTATTACGGCATCCTTCCTACTTGCAATCATGCCCGGGCCTGATAATATCTTAGTCATGACCGAGAGTCTGACAAAGAATGCTAAGAATGGCATCGCACTCGCTCTCGGGATGAATTCTGGTATATTGATCCATACATTGGCCGCAGCCACAGGGATATCTCTGATCCTGCAACAGTCGACCATGGCCTATACCATCATTAAAATTATGGGAGCCATCTACCTACTCTATCTGGCCTATAAAGAATATCATTCTGAGACGATTCCATTGGATTTGGCTAGAGCCAAAATAGATACTGCTTCCACTAGTTATATTGAGCTGTTTAAAAATGGATTTATCATGAATGTGCTCAATCCCAAAGTATCTCTTTTCTTTATCGCTCTCCTCCCTCAGTTTCTGAGCAAGGATGGATGGAGTACCATGATACAGATGTGTATACTCGGTGCGATCTTTATGCTTATCGGAGCGATTACTTTCAGCAGTTTAGCGATACTAGCTGGTAGTCTCAAAAAATATGTCCAGAGCTCTCGTTTCTGGAAGATCATGAAGTGGTCTAAGATTGCAGTATTGGTGCTGATTTCTAGTAGCTTGTTTTTAATACCGTAGTTTAAATTACTGGCTACCCACTACTCTGTATTTGATAATGGCTTTAAATTCAGAGTCATCCCATAAATCTTTCAGATACCAGTCTCTGTCAAAAAACTTATAATGAAACTGTCGTCCCTCTCTTAACGATCCACTGAGCAAACCCAAAGCCTTGGATTTTTCATTACATAGACTATGTATACGTGCCATTTCGTATTGGCTATAGCCAAAATCAAAATCTCCTCTTTTACGATAATATTCCATACCGTGTCGGATGGCTTCATCACAATCACCTCCCAGTGCCAGAACAGTAGCTAATCTAAAATTATAATAGGCATTATCTGGGTAATAGTGTAGGAACAATTCCCAAATCGTCTGAGCTTCTTTATAGGCCCCACTTATTTCTAATATACGGGCCTTGTACTCCATAAATAAATTCTCCTCATTTAAAGAACCATCAAAAACTTTCTGTGCCTGAGTCTGCCAGAAAATCATCTGCTCTGTATCGCCGCTCTTTTGATATTCTGTCAGCAATACGATGCAGTCATCTAAATAATCTTCTTCCGAGGCATTCATTCGTTTTTTGGACATGAGATCCTTAATCTCTTGATCTTTACTTTCTTTGACCAACGCCATCAATCGCACATCAAATAGTTGTGCATTACCGTTAAGCTGATCATCATATGTCACGAGCTTTTCGACCTCTTTGGTTCTACCCAGCTTGAGTAAAGCCAGCCCATAATTAAAAAGCCGTGTTCTGCAATAACTACAATTATCAAAATCGATACTATCCAGCTTTTTACCTTCGGCTATTTTAAGACAAGACCTAGCATCGTTTAATTTATAATTGGCAAATTGCATCACACTGTTGCTGATAAAGAGATCATCTTCATCACGTTCATATTCCTTTAGCAGAAATTCATAGGCTTTGGTAAAATCTCCAGAGATGTCGTATCGATAAAAGTTAAGCTTATCTAACTGAGCCTTGGTAAGGATGGATTTACGATTATATAGATAATTAATCAATGAATCACACTTGTACCAGGATCGTTTATTTCTATATAATCCTACTTTGAGTAATTGGGGTTCTAAAAAATTAGTATCGAGACGATAACTCTCTGTAAGCAGATTATATACTTTAGTATCATCTTCATCCCATAAAGAGATGGCTTGAATATATTTTTCGTAGGCATCAAACCTCGGAGCTGGGAATC
>CALDEN010000244.1 GCA_937942405.1 uncultured Saprospiraceae bacterium | reverse complement strand
ATGATTCATTATGAGAGATTTGTATTGGAAAACGGGCTGAGAGTCATTCTGCATGAAGACCAGAGCTCACCACTAGTAGCAGTAAATATTCTGTACCAGGTGGGTAGTAAAGACGAGGATCCTGAAAAAACAGGTTTTGCCCATCTGTTCGAGCATCTGATGTTCGGGGGCAGTAAAAATATTGAAGATTTTGATGATCCGATCCAGCTTGCAGGAGGCGAAAACAATGCCTTTACAAATAGTGATATTACCAACTATTACGATACCGTACCAGCCGAAAACATAGAAACCGTATTTTGGTTAGAGTCTGATCGGATGAATCAGTTAGACTTCTCTCAAAAATCTCTGGATACCCAGAAAAAAGTCGTCCTAGAGGAATTTAAAGAGACCTGCCTTAATCGTCCTTATGGAGATGTATGGCATCACTTAAGTGCCCTCGCATATAAGGAACATAGTTACCAGTGGCCGACCATCGGTAAAGTCCCAGAGCATATCGAGAATGCCAGTTTAGATGATGTAGAAAAATTCTTCTATAACTTCTATAGACCTAATAATGCGATCTTGGTATTATCAGGTAATATAAATTTGGCTCGAGCCAAAGAACTTACCCAAAAATGGTTCGGAGATATACCGAGAGGAGAGACCGTAAGACAAAATATTCCTATCGAAAAGCAACAAGTAGAGTACAGATACAAAGAAGTCAAAAATAACATCCCCTTGCAGTCCGTGTATATGGGTTTTCATATGCCAGATCGATTACATCCTGACTATGCGGCTTGCGACATGCTCTCCGATATCTACGCCAATGGAAAGTCATCAAGATTTTACAGACGCTTATGCAAGGATCAGCAAATATTCAGCTCAGTAGATGCCTATATAACAGGTTCTATAGAGCCAGGTCTTTTTATCCTAGAGGGTAAGCCGATGGAAAACTACAGCTTAGACGAGGCTGTATCCTTCCTGTGGAAAGAGGTAGAAGATATCCAGCAAAATGCAGTATCTGATAGAGAGCTACAGAAACTCAAAAATAAACTAGAAAGTAGCCTAGCATACTCTGAGGTAAACATCCTCAATAAGGCTATGAATCTTGCCTACTTTGAAAACCTAGGAGACGTCAGTATGATAAATACACAAGCAGAGGCTTACAATAAAGTCACCGCCCATGACATACAGCGAGTCGCTAATAAATACTTAGTCAGATCTAACTGCAGTGAATTGCGGTATTTTCCCAGCTAGACTAGTTTCGAACAAATTTACATGATAGATAAAATCACTAAATACCAAAAGTATCTATTAGGATTGGCCATTTTCCTTTCTTTAACAGCGGTCTCTATCACAGTTAATGAAGGCCAAATAAAATTAAACTTTAAGAGTTATCCGCTATTCATGATATTCTTGGTAGTGATTAGTATCGTATTTATTATCATATTCATTCAAGTAAAAAACCGTCAACTCAAAATATTAGCTGAGGGAATCAAGTCTAAATCAGAAGAACGAAAGGATGGCTCTACGTTCTCGCTAAATACGCTTACATTTAGACAAAAAACAGTGTACGATCTGATCCTTGATGGCAAGAGTAATAAAGAGATCATGGCGGAATTATTTATAGAACAGAGCACTCTGAAATCACATATAAATCAGATATACAAGAAGCTCAACGTTAAGAGTAGAAAAGAACTTAAATCACAGCAAGTGTAACATATTGATTTTCAGTACTTAATGCTAAAATCAACCCTTTATCAACCCCTGAAAAATTGATTTATATTCTGTAGAAGCCCAAATTTGAGTAAACAAAAATTCAACAAGATGAAAAGTAAACTATTGTATGTAGCAGTTTCTTTTGTACTGTTAAGTTGCTCATTCACTTTCACTGATTCAGAAATTAGTTGGATCTGGCAGAATCATATTCAAGTACCAATTATACTTGTCTCAATAGCAATTATTCTAACTGGAATACATTTATTTAAAAGTAAAGCGAGGTTCGGAAGCGAGCATTAAGGAAAATATTCAAAAAGATGGAAGACTGCCATAGGTGGTCTTCCAAATGATTTTATGATGGATAACTAAGAGTCATGGGGGAAAGCTCAATAATTAACACTGATCTCCCCAATTTCCAGCCTAAGGCCACACTTGAGTCCAGCCCTCACTATCATACTCATCAATACAATCCGGATTTACCCAGCCTCCATAATAACATAAGGTATCACAAGAACTAGAAACGATATACTCGTCTCCGTCAAGAGCATTTGCCCCAGTATTTAACCAGTATCGTACAGAATTATCGATCTCTTGAGATTTGATGATGATTTGTGGAGTGTCATCGACGATGCTCTGTACACAATCTGGAAGATCTGTATAGTGGTCAGGATCATCATTACAGCTCCATAAAAATGTGGTCAGGATGGCAATGGATAAGCATTTTACAATACGCATAGTACGAGTGTTTAAAGTAGAACGTACAATATCTTCAATATGTCCCCATGATATATAAAATGTCACATATAAGTCAACTTTAGGTATATAAAACTGTTTAATTAACCAATGATAGAATAAATGACTTTAAAATTGCATAGAAGTAAAATTTAGTGTAATTTACTGTAACATGATCGAAAGCGATTATGAACCTGAGATATTGATTTATTAGTGTATTTAAAATTTTATATCGTGGATATTAAAGTAGTAAAAGGAAGCGTAGGCGGAAACAATTATTTTGAAGCTTACTCACAAGAAGCATTACAGAAATTTTTTGAGAAATACGATTTTATAAAATCAGTAAATGTCTTTTTTAGAGGCAAAAAACACAAAACAAAAAAGGTAAAATTAAAAGCACATTTTAAAGGCAAAGATGTATTTGTAGAATGCAGTGCCGAGAGATATCCGATGGCAATTGATGGAGCCATCGCCAAATTGAAAACTCAAATTTTAAAATATAAAACCGGACATTATAAAAAGGCGGTAGCAAGAGTAGCAATCGACTAATATTTTTTTGAAAAAAATTATCTCACTCCTAAAAGCAATGTTATGTTATTAAATGAACAAGTAAGACACATTATGACCAATGATCCTGTGGTCGTCTCTCCTGAGCAATCAGTTGCAGAAGTAAACAATGTCATGATTCAAAATGGTTTAACACAACTACCAGTAGTCAAAGACAATATACTAGTAGGTATGGTAACGACTCATGATCTATGGAAAAAATCTAAAAACGACAGATCTAGCCAAGCTATATCTGAAGTAATGAATACCAAGATCATAAAAATTGCACCTAAAGACAGAGTGAGAACTGCAGCAGAATTATTTATGGACAAAAGATTTAAGACCTTACCAGTGGTAAACTTAAATAATGAACTGAAAGGAGTAATTACTGCTTTCGACGTGATGAGATATACTTTACAGTTAGAGAATCCTAAACCGATCCTTTATGCTGATGTCATCTCTGCATAAATATATCATGTAGCAATTTCCCTAATTCTTATAGAAACATTTTCCATAAAGCCCGATTTTTTTAACATGAAAAAATCGGGCTTGTTTTATTATTCTGTAGACTAATCCACAAATAGATTGAAAATAAATTGTGCCAGTAGACATGCACTGATCATACATGCCGCAGCGATCAATATTACTTTCAAAGGGATTCTGTCTTTTTTAGGATCGTATTGAGGTGTGTTCATAGATTAAAATATTAGGAATTTTCCGTTCTCATAAATTTTTTGGCCATCTGCATATATTTTACCTCCATCTTTCATATCTGTGATCATGTCCCAGTGTACAGCAGATTTATTTTTACCCCCAGTCTGACTATAAGATTGGCCTACAGCCATATGGATCGTTCCTCCGATCTTCTCGTCAAATAGGATATTTTTTGTAGCCTGCTGGATATTATAATTGGTCCCGATAGCCACTTCTCCGAAAAATCGAGCCCCATCCATTTCCATTACTTTATCCAGCACATCTTGCCCTATACCAGCTTTCCATTTGACCACTTCACCATTCTCTACCTCTAGGGTGATGTCGGATACCGCACTGCCCATATAGATAGCTGGGTAGTTAAAATGCACCGTACCATTTACTGAGTCCTCAATAGGCCCTGTAAACACCTCTCCTGATGGCATATTACTTTGTCCGTCAGAGTTTATCCAGACTCGATCCTTTACAGAAAACTCTATATCTGTTTCTTTGCATTGATATCTGATGGTGTCCTTAGTGTTTAAAAAGTCGACAATCTTCTGTTGAGATTCTCGGATTTTCAACCATTCCGCTTTGGGGTCATCAGCGTATAGATGACATGCATTGAACACAAACTGTTGGTATTCTTCCAGACTCATATCTGCTTCTTGGGCTGAGGCCAATGTCGGGAATTGACACAGCGAACGTTTCATTTCTTTATTTCCTGTACGTCTGAAGTAGGTCTCTGAGATACCTTGGTTAGCAAGTGAAACGATCTTCTGCTTGTTGCGATCCACATTTTTGGTCTCTTTGAGATTATATGGAGCTCGGATTACAAGATAGGCGTCGAAGGTCTCGATCGCCAGTTTGTTAAATGGCGATACATCGTTTAACTGATCTTCTCCGGCTTCCGCCAAAAAAATACGCCCTTTCTCTCTAAATGAGATGTCGGTCTCCACATGAGCACCTGCTTTTATGGCCTCGCGATAGACTTCTCTGAGTAAAGGTTCTGCTAGGGTAGTGGTTTTAATATAGAGTCGATCACCTTTTTTAATTTCTAGACAATAGTCGATCAGTAGGTGAGCATATTTTTTAAGTATATCCATATGGCGAAAATAGCAAATGGAATAGGCAATCGAGACATAAGCTATGATCTAAATCTTCAGCCATCCAATCAAAAACATTGCTTGAATTTCCATATCCATAATCTAAATGACATTCCAATCCCTAATACTGACGTTTCAGCTTTTATCGCCTGTAAAGACATCGAATCATCCTCATATTAGCGTCATCAATAAAATCTATACTAATGACTCCAGCAACGATTTTTTCTTTTACTAATATGGCAGCCATGCTCATGTGGCTTCTCATGGTATTTCTACCAAAATGGAAAGTAAGCCGATTTTTAATGCAGCATAAAGTAGTGCCTATTCTATTGTCACTGGTTTATATGGTATTTATTATAAAAAGCATTTTGATAGCTGGTATGATGGACTTCGGGAGTTTAGAATCTGTGATGCAGCTCTTTACAGAAGAAAACGCTGTATTGGCAGGATGGGTGCATTATTTGGCTTTTGATCTATTGATCGGTATGTGGATTATTAAAGAAAATGAGCATATCGGAATACCTCATATTATTCTATCACTATGCCTGGTATGTACATTCATGCTCGGGCCCGTAGGATTTTTACTTTTCACAATTATTAGAAAAATTAAAGCATAAACAATGAAGGAATATATTAATTATCTCCATGACTCTGTGAAAAATTCAAG
>CALDEN010000243.1 GCA_937942405.1 uncultured Saprospiraceae bacterium | reverse complement strand
GTCATACACTCGATCATCATATGGCTGATGTATTACCTGATGACCTATTTGATGTTTTTTGCTTTTGAGCCTACCGCTATTCTCAGTGCTGGAGCTGGTTTGACCTCTTTTGTATTCGGAGCATTGGGTATGGTATTCCCGTCTCCTGGAGGGATGGGGAGTTATCACTTCCTCATAACTGAGTGCTTACATCTCTATGGAATTCCTAAGGCAGATGGATTCTCGTACGCCATGATTGCTTATGTAACGATATCATTGTTTGCGACGATAGTATTTGGGCTGATATCCCTAATCGCTATCCCGATATATAATCGGAATTATAAAACGGATACCCATTAGCGGATGATCTCAGTACTGCATGATATTCAAGAATTAAAAGCTCAAGGTAAAAAAGTCGTCTTTACTAACGGGTGTTTCGATTTACTCCATCTGGGACATATTCATTATTTGGCTGAAGCCAAAGAACTGGGAGATGTCCTCATCGTAGGGGTCAATAGTGATGCATCTGTCAGTCGATTAAAAGGAGAAAATAGACCCATAAAAGATGAAAAAAGTAGATTAGCCATTATCGAATCCCTCAAAATGGTCGATCATGCCATCCTATTTGAGGAAGACACTCCTCTCGAACTTATAAAATCGATCATTCCCGATGTACTTGTAAAAGGGGGCGACTGGGCTATAGATCAGATAGTTGGTTCAGAAATTGTGCTTGCACATGGAGGAGTCGTAAAGAGTCTGTCGTTTATAGATGGATATTCCAGTACGGCATTAATAGAAAAAATCAAAAAGATATAATGCAACTCAAAGAGCTCATTGCCTTTTTAGAAAAGATCGCCCCACCCCATTTTCAGGAGGAGTATGATAACTCTGGGCTGATCGTAGGACATCCTAGTCTCGAGATACGCAACGTACTGGTCACACTAGACTCGACAGAGGAGATCGTCGATGAGGCTATAGCCAATGAATGCAATGTCATCGTAGCACATCACCCGATCGTATTCAGCGGACTAAAAAAAATAAATGGCTATAACTACATCGAAAAGACGATCATTAAAGCCATAAAAAACGACATCGCCATCTACGCCATCCATACTAATCTAGATAATGTCCTCGTCAATGGAGTAAATGGACACATCGCTCATCGACTCGGCTTATCTGATATACAGACTCTTGCTCCCAAAAAAGACTTGACTGATTCGGATTATACCGTAGGCTCAGGAGCTATCGGTCTGCTCGATACTGCTATGGACGAGGCGGATTTTCTTCAATTTTTAAAAGAAAAGATGGAGCTCTCTGTAATCCGTCATACTGGATTTTTGGGGAAACCCATCAAAAAAGTGGCACTGTGTGGTGGGTCTGGTAGATTCCTACTTACAAGTGCGATAAAGCAAGGAGCAGACGTGTTTATATCTGCAGATTTTAAGTATCACGAATTTTTTGACGCTGATCAGAAGATATTAATAGCAGATATCGGTCATTATGAGAGCGAAAAGTACACAATCGACTTATTACAACAGCTTATAAATGAGAATTTTAGTACTTTTGCTGCCCGTTCTACGGAGAAAACTACAAATCCAATAAAATATTTCTAAAACAGATATCATGGCAAACAAAGAACTGAGTATCAAAGAAAAACTGACACAGTTATTTGAACTACAAGTGATCGATTCTAAAATCGATTCGTTATCTATTCTTAAGGGAGAACTTCCGATCGAAGTAAGTGATCTAGAAGATGAGATTACTGGATTAAATAAGCGTATCGAAAAGCTTAAAGACAGTATCAAAAACGTCGACACTGAAGTTTCGAGGCATCGAGGAAATATTGTAGATTCAGAAGCTCTTATCGCTAAGTATGAGAAGCAGATGGACAATGTAAAAAACAACAGAGAGTTTACGGCATTGTCTAAAGAGGTAGAAATGCAAAAATTAGAAATCGAACTTTCTAATAAAAGAATCAATGATTCTGATGGTCAACTCAGCATCAAGAAAGAAGCTCTAGCAGCGAGTAAGAAAAGACTCAAAGAAAGAACTTCAGATCTAGACGATAAGAAATTAGAACTGGATAAGATCATCAAAAAGACAGAAAAAGAAGAAAAGAAATATACTAAGCAAGGAAACGCTATAAAAGTAAATGTAGAGCCTAGATTGCTTAGAGCCTATGAAAGACTGCGTAAAAACTATAGAAATGGTCTTGCAGTGGTAACGATAGAAAGAAATGCATGTGGTGGATGTTTTAATAGAATCCCACCTCAATTAAAGATAGAAATCGGAATGCGTAAATCTGTTCAAGCATGTGAGCACTGTAGTCGTGTACTTGTCGATGATGAAATCGCAGGTAAAGAAGTAGTAGAAGCTTAATACAGGGCATCTATCTTGAAATAAAAGTATAAAGCCGTGTGAATGACGAATTCTCACGGCTTTTTTTGTTCACTTTATAGTCCTGAATAGCGTCAAAACCTTGTGAAAGCCACATCACTCATATTATTATTGTCATTGAGCTCCTTAATCGGTAGTGCTCAGGGCTATTTTGAGCAATCCCCTGCGATAAAAGAGGCTTATGGACTGATCATCGATTTAAAGCTAGAGGCTGCCAAAGAAGCGATAAAAGAGATCAAAATAAACGAACCCGATAATCTTCTGGTATTGCACTTGGATAATTATATCGACTTCTTTACCGTTTTTATCACCGAGGAAAAGAATCAGTTTAAAGAGCTTCAAAAAAATAAAACAAAACGCATAGAATACATCGAAAAATATGGTGATCGCTCATCCCCCTACTACCTTTTTGTACAGGCCGAAATAGAGCTCCAGTGGTCACTCGTCAGGGCAAAGTTTGATGAACTATTTAAAGCAGCCTCTGAGGCTTACAATGCATACAATCTCCTCACGGCCAATCAAAAGAAATTCCCGAATTTCATAGCCAATAAAAAAAGTCTGAGTGCTATACATGTACTGGTAGAATCGATCCCTGGAATAGTACGTAAAGTGTTCCGGATCAAAGGTTCCATATCTCAAGGGACCAAAGAAATCAAAGAAGTCATTGCATATAGTGAGGAAAATGACTTCCTCTATAAAGATGAAGCCATAGCCGTCTATACCTACATTCTATTTTATCAAAATAATAAACGAAAAGAAGCTTGGAAGTTCTTGGTCAATAGTGGTCTACAGCCAGAAAACAGTCCTTTAGCCACCTTTTTAATGGCTACTATGGCTGGTAAAGTAGGAGAAAACGATTATGCCATAGACATACTAAAAAATCGTCCTCAAGGTGGAGATTATGCTTCATTTCAATATTTGGACTTTATGCTCGGAAAGGCAAAACTCAATAGGCTAGACGAGGATGCGGATGAGTACTTTCTATCCTTCCTACAAGAATTTAAAGGACAGCATTATATCAAAGAAGCCTATCAGAAACTAGGATGGTATAATCTGGCAATAAAAGATAATAATGTCCCTGTCTATAAAAACTACATGCAGAAGATCCAAAAAAATGGAGTTAAACTCATAGACGGGGATAAGCAAGCGGATAAAGAAGCAAAAAACAAGTCTATCCCTCATCCGATTTTATTGAAAGCCCGATTACTTTTTGATGGCGGATATTATGAAAGAGCATATAATATATTGATCAAAAATTCCTCGTTATTTGGTTTAAATTCCAGTTATAGTCTAGAATATAATTATCGACTCGGGAGAGTTACTCAACAATTAGGAAATGCCTATGACGCAGTAAACTATTACATCCAAGTAGTCAATAATGGGAAGGATAATGAAGCATATTATGCTTGTAACTCTGCCCTACAGTTAGGTCTAATCTTTGAAGAACAACGGAATATTAAAGAGGCCAAAAAGTATTTTAAAATATGTCTCAAGATGTCTCCATCCGATTATAAAAACTCCCTCCATCAGAAAGCCAAATCTGGCCTCGATCGAGTTAGTAAATCTTAATTACATCTAGCACTTCTGATTTTGACATTGGTCTGATGTCTTTTAAGTGATGCTTTAGCCTTATTTATGTTGTCTGAATTTACATCTCCTTCTGACATCTCATAACATTCTATTTGACACTTATAATGCTGAACCCATAAGCGATCCTTTTTTAGGGCATCACAATAATTATTATTGACTAACTGTATGGCTTCTTCCTTTAGTTTTTCGCAGGTATCGCAAACAGAGACTTCATTACCTAGATAATCTTTCTCCATTTTCACTTTTTTTGGTGTGCGATGATTAGGAACGATTTTTTTATCAAAGTCAGTCCTTGGTGATTCACTCTTTTTATGTTTAGTATAGGTCTCTTTGGTTTCCGGAGTATGGTAAGAATCCTTTAAGCTTTCCGGTTGTTCTTCTTGCTTTTTAGATTTTTGTTTTTTGGGCTTATTTTTTTTATTCTTTCTTTTTGTTTTTTTCTCTAACTCCGGCTCTACTTCTTCGATTACCAGCTCCATACTCTCCATTCCTACATTCTCCCCTGTTATACTTTCTTGGAATTCTAATTTTTCTTTAGTCCGTAGTGGTAATATTTGATAAAAAACAGAGACTACACAGTTATCCTCATCATTGAAGTACTCTTGTCGGTAATTACAATTTACACAACCAATCTCCTCACCCTGATTTAAATTTTCAGAATCGAGAATTTCTTCAAAAGAATGATTTGTCCACTGATTAGCAATTTTAGTCGCTATGAAATAATCTTTAATATCAGATCTATATATTTCACTCATTCTGAAGTATCCTGGCAATTGAAATACCTCATTTTCTTTCAAAACTTTTGCATCATCACTAAAAAACTCATCTTTTTTAAACGTGCTGGTATATGATTTTCTAGGATCCAATAATATTCCTCCTGGTATTCTACATTGGCCGAAAGGCTTAGATTCTTCTAGTTTTTGAGCCTTTACAGCAAATAAATTATAGGCCACTCCTAAAACCTCTTGCTTTTCTCCAGAATCTTGAGCTTTTAAACAACTTCCAAATAGGGAAATAAATAAAACTATGTGTATAAACTTCATGTAATCTTTAGACTTATGAGTATGTGATTAAGACACATCTACTCGATAAAACTCTTACAAGTAGCATGCATTTTAACGTAAACATAAAAGACCCAACTGACTAGGGTCAATTAGGTCTTTTTAAAGTAGCGTGAGAGTGACTTGAACACTCGACCTCAGCATTATGAATGCTGCGCTCTAACC
>CALDEN010000242.1 GCA_937942405.1 uncultured Saprospiraceae bacterium | reverse complement strand
ATCAGCAAAAACTTCAGCCTTACGGACTTTGCTGTAGATAATCGAACCAGCATCTTTATCGTAACGCTGATGATCTTACTCTTCGGTATACAGTCATACACGGCGATGCCCAAGGAGCAATACCCAGATGCCTCACTGAGTCAAGTATTTATCAATACCATACACTTTGGAAACTCAGCAGAGGAGATCGAAAACCTCGTTACTCGCCCCCTAGAAAAAGAGCTCTTATCCCTCTCTGGAATCAAAGAGTGTCTATCTACTTCTATGCAAGATTACTCTGTGATCGTTGCGGAATTTGATGCAGAGACTCCAGTGTCAGAAGCCGTACTCAAGGTAAAAGATGCAGTAGATAAAGCAAAGAGCGAATTGCCCAATGATCTGACGCAAGAACCTCAGGTACAAGAAATCAACTTTTCAGAGTTGCCGATCGTAACGGTAAATATCTCGGGAAATTACGCGATGGACGAACTCAAAGAGTTTGCAGAAATCGTACAAGAACGAGTAGAAAGTCTCAAAGAAATCAGTGAAGCGGAGATGAAAGGAGCTCTGGATAGAGAGATCAGAATCGATGTAGATCTCTTTAAGATGCAGAGTCTTAAGGTATCCTTTACGGATATCGAAAACGCTATAAAATCAGAGAATCTTACTATGTCGGGTGGAGAGATTGTCAAAAACGATTTCAGAAGATCAGTACGTATCGTCGGTCAGTTCGATAATGTAAACGAGGTACGAGATATCATCGTAAAAGCAGAAAACCAACGACCAGTACTTCTCAAAGAAATAGCAGAAGTTATTTATGGATTCCAAGATAGAACGAGTTATGCTAGAGCAGATGGCTTACCTGTCATCTCCCTAGACATCATAAAAAGAAGAGGGAGCAACATGCTCTCTACCGTAGATAATCTCAAAGAAATACTTGAGGAAACGAAGTCTGCTCTACCCACAGATGTTACGATCAGTCTCTTTAACGATCTGTCTGTAAATACACGTAACGAAGTCAGTAATCTCGAAAACAGCATCATCTCAGGAGTAATCTTGGTAATCCTTATTTTATTGTTTTTCTTAGGATTGCGTAACTCATTATTTGTAGGGATCGCCATACCATTATCGATGTTGATGGGTATCTTATTCTTACACTTGTCGGGAACAACGATGAACGTAGTCGTATTGTTCTCTCTCATTCTAGCTCTCGGTCTGTTAGTGGATAATGCCATCGTAGTGGTGGAGAACATCTATCGATACATGCAGGAAGGATACGAAAGCAAAGAAGCCGCCAAGAAAGGAGCAGGAGAAGTTGCATGGCCGATTATCGCATCGACCGCTACTACCCTAGCGGCATTTTTACCCTTGGCATTTTGGCCAGGTATGATGGGACTATTTATGCAATACATGCCGATCACACTGATGCTCGTACTGGGATCCAGTCTCTTTGTCGCTCTCGTGATCAATCCTGTATTTACATCAAAGTTTATGACCGTAGATACCGGTGATGCTACCCCAGAAGAGAAAAAGAAATCCAATAGAAACTTCCTCATAGGTGTGGTTGCCATGATCATATTGGCCGTGATCGGACAAGTTACGGACACACTCGCTCTACGGAACTTTATGGCGATTGCATTGATCATCCTTGTGACCAATCATTTTGTATTCCATCCAGCGTCTATCTTTTTTCAAAGCAGGATACTCCCCGTTTTAGAAAAAAGGTATAACCAATTTGTAAGCTTTGCATTGAGAAGATGGAATCCAGTAGTATTCTTACTCGGAACATTTGCCTTACTCATTTTCTCAGCTATACTTATGGGAATACGTATGCCCAAGGTAGAATTCTTTCCTCAGCCAGAGCCGGTATATGTAAATGTGTTTGCCGAGTTGCCTGTCGGTAAAGACATCAAAGCAACTAATGAGATCCTAGGCGAACTGGAAGAAACCGTAAAAGAAGTGGTCGGTGATCGTATGAAGATCGTAGATGCTGTACTTACGCAGATCGGTGAAAACACCTCAGACCCTAACTCTCCACCAGAACCTGGAGCTACGCCTAACAAAGCAAGACTCACCGTATCTTTCCTCAAAGTACAAGACAGAGGAGGCATATCGACTCAAGAAATTCTAGATGACTTGAGAGAAGCTTTAAAGGGTTACCCCAAAGCAAAACTAGAAGTAGCAGCGGCAGCAGCAGGACCACCTACCGGAAAGCCATTGGCCATCGATATCCAAGGAGACGAAGTAGATTCCCTCATCCTCATAGCAGCAAGAATGGTGCAACGGATAGAAGACTCTGGCATCAGTGGTATCGAAGAACTCAAAGCAGACATCAATATCAATAAACCAGAAATGCTTATTAATGTAGATCGGAATGCTGCCCGTAAATATGAACTATCTACGTATAGCATATCAGATGCATTGCGTACTTCTATCTTTGGGAAAGAAGTATCTAAATTTAAAGAAGGCGAAAATGAGTATCCCATCACAGTACGTCTCAAAGAAGAACAGCGTAATAGCATCAGTAGTCTGATCAATCAGAAAATCACCTTCCGTAATCCAGCAAATGGACGGATCGTACAAGTGCCGATCTCCTCTGTCGCGGACTTTGAATACTCCTCAACCTACAACCTCATACGTCGTAAAGATGGAGACCGTACACTACAACTGAGTTCTAATATGCTCGAGGGCTATAATGCCAATGAAGTAAATGCCCAAGTAAAACAACTACTTAATGACTTCGATATGCCAGATGGCTATGCGTTTGCATTTGCCGGAGAGCAACAGCAGCAGGCAGAAGACATGGCTTTTTTAAGTACGGCATTTACCCTAGCTATATTTATGATCTTTATCATAATCGTCGCTCAGTTTAACTCTGTGATCTCTCCGTTTATCATTATACTCTCTGTGCTCTTCAGTACGATCGGAGTGATGCTCGGGTATGTCATTACGGGCATGACGATCAGTGTGATCATGACCGGTATCGGTGTTATTTCTCTGGCGGGTGTCGTCGTAAATAATGCCATCGTTCTGGTAGATTACATCAATCTACTCGTCCAGAATAAACGAGAAGAGCAAGGAATCGAAGACATGAACTACATGGCCAAAGCAGATGTAAAAGAAGCCATTATCAAAGGTGGAGAGACCAGACTCAGACCGGTACTCCTTACGGCATTGACGACGATGCTGGGACTTATCCCACTGGCCATCGGGTTTAACTTTAACTTCTTTACGCTCATCACGGACTTAGATCCTCAGATATTTATCGGAGGAGACAATACTGCGATGTGGGGACCTATGGCATGGACGATCATATTTGGGCTGCTTTTCGCAACCTTTTTGACCTTAATCGTTGTTCCAGTAATGTACTGGCTCGCCTACCGACTTAAGAGTAAACTGAGCGGACCGAGTAAAGCAGTAAAACAAACACAAGTCGCATAGCACATGAATAAAGAGATATCCGCATTACGAGAATCCTATACCCTCTCTACACTCAGCAGAGCAGAACTTACAGATGATCCCATGGATCAGTTCCGTAAATGGTTTGACAATGCTCGTAATGCGGAAATCTTAGAACCCAATGCCATGACACTGGCCACGGTTAATAAAGAACATCAACCTTCTAGTAGAGTGGTTCTCTTAAAAGAAATCGAGTCGGATGGCATCGTTTTCTACACCAACTATAACAGCCAAAAGGCACAGGATATCTCCAATAACCCAAGAGTCTGTCTTACCTTTCTTTGGAAAGAGATACAACGACAAGTACGCATAGAAGGAATCGCTACTAAGATCCCAGAAGAACAATCTCTAAAATACTTCCAGTCGAGACCTAAAGGTTCGCAGATCGGAGCATGGGTATCTCAGCAAAGTAGCATCATCGCATCGAGAGAGCTGTTAGAAGCTAAAAAAGCGGAACTCGAACTACAATATAAAGATGCCGATAGTCTGCCACTCCCTCCTTTCTGGGGTGGGTACAAAATCACTGCTACTGCTTATGAGTTCTGGCAAGGACGCAGGAGTCGATTGCATGATCGATTTAGATATCACAAAGCCGACAGTTCATCCGTAGCAGTGTGGCAGATCGATCGCCTCAGCTCATAATTACCTACATACCTATAAACTCAACAGTCTCCTCATAATCAAACCGAGGGATGTCGATAGAAAACGTAACCCGATTCAAAATACCTAAATCCTCTGATTTGTAAATGTCGGTAATGGCCTTGGACTGTACTAGAGGAAAATGAATCTTGATGATTTCAAAATCCAAGCTCAATCCTGCACTATATAAAAAATCGTTACTCAGTGGCTGAGCCCCAAAGGCTTTTGTACTATAATACCCTCCATCAAAAAACACCTTAAGTGGTCTTAATATTTTGGGAAGACGTATAGGGATATCCGAGCTCATATTAATGGCCAATGCATAATTATTAGATGAGCCCAAATTGTACGCACTGCCGATCGCATTTTTAAAACCGGCTCCATGCAGTCCGATCTGATTTCTGAAAAATCGTTTTTCATCTTGATCTCGACGATTAAAAAACTGTCCATCATATCTATAGTCATTATACCCACCTGCAAACAAGGGGATAGATCCATGTACGATGGCTGAATTATAACTCGCAGATTCTCGCTCAGTATTGTACAAAAACCCTGAACCAAATAATCGGATGTCGAATGCCTTATCCTTTGAGAAATAGATCTTCTTATCTACTGTAGCAGTTAATTTCAGATATTGCTTTGTATTGGTCTCATCGAAGATATCGTCATACGCCTGATACTCTAGTTCTAGTGCTAAGGCATTGGTCGTCAGTGCATTTTCCTTTTTACGTTTATACCTGATCACTTGGATATCGTCAAACAATAATTCCTTAACAGGAGGAGTCCCTACATCTCCGAAGTTTAATCGATCTTGATAAATACGGATATTCTTTATTTCTAAACCACTCTTTATGCCACTCATCGGCTCATGCCTGAATGCCAACGATACTCTAGGCTCCCATCTCTGATATCTGAGATTTTGTTCCGAGAATACTTCGGTTTCGAAATCAGAGAAATGAAAGCTTTTATATCCGACAGAATACTCTACCCCACGGACAGACCCATTTTTAAAATAATGATCATAAGCCAGCCTTCCATGCCCGACTATAGACTTAGACTCAAAAGCATAATAAGGCATCAGCTCCCACTGAAAACCATGTGGTGGCACAGTAGAATTTAAAATAGTTGGACCTAAGTACCATCCATCTGATGTATTAAAAGATCCTAAAGCAGCTATAAAAATATTCGTCTCACTAGAAGGGTCTGTGCTATTGGCTGTAGAAATTTTTAGTGGCTCTACTTTTTTAAGTACTCCATGAGTCTTTAAATAGTTATCGGATCTCTTTACATCGAAGATCAGGTTATCACTATCCAATGAGATCAAATCTATATCCTGACTAGGCAAACTTACCAGCTGAGTTCCAGTAAAAGCTTCCACCCATTTTTGTCCTGTCGTTACTCCATCCTTTGAAAATTCTAAAAGTACCGGAATACCATACTTAGATTTATTACGTAGCTGCACTTTGGCCTCAGCCCCATCTACATATACATCCTCGATAGCGTAATCTATATTTTCATCTGTGAGCAGTAGCTCTTTAAAAAACCAATCTAGATCCTTTGCAGTGAGCTTTTCAAAATGGCTCTGCAAGTCATTCGTTGAGGGATGCTTATATTTCCACTCAGTATAGAATGATTGCATAGCGTCATCAAATACTTCACGACCGAGATACTTTTCTAAGTACTTGTAGTATGTCGCAGCCATTTCATAACTTCTGATACCATAATTAACCGTAGACATATCCCTGATATGCGTATCTGCTCTTTGATGACATTGACATCTATTATTGGCAGTAATGACCGCATGTAGAGGGTCTAGTCCGTCACGGGCGATAATCAGATTATCTGACATCTCCGCATAGTGTGATATTCCATATTTATTGAGCGTATATCTATGCTCGTAATAGGTTGTCAAGCCTTCGTCTAACCATGGCTCTTCATACTCGTTAAATCCGAGTGCCCCATAAAACCACTGATGTCCCAGCTCATGATTTATATAATACTCTAGGGACTTTGCATCACCTCTATCCCCTACTATGATGAGCCCAGGGTATTCCATATTGAGATTACCTCCTTTTACATCTTGGACTAGTACGATCTTGTCATATGCGTAAGGCCCGACTTCTGCCTCATAATAACTTAATGATTCTTTGAGCATATCGATTGCTTCAGACCAGTACTCTTTATAGCCTTCTCTTCGTAAAACGGTAAGGGATATGTCTCGCCCATCTATAGATTTTACTTTTTCATAATCAGTAAAATACTCATTACTCGCTACCCATGCAAAGTCATGAACATTTTCGGCATTTATGACCCACGACATCGTCTCTGCACCGTTTACAGGAAGTGCCGCTGTTCCTCGTCCCGTAAAGTCTATGCGATAACCATCTGGAATCGTAAGGGCCAGCTGATAGCTCCCATACTCTCCATAAAACTCACCCATCCCATAATGCATAGGGTGCCATCCCTCTCCATCATACACCGCTAACCTCGGGTACCAGTGCGTAAAGTGATAGGTTCCGTCCTCATGCCCCAATCTAGAAAATAGAGCAGGCATTTTTAACGTAAAGTCGATCTGTATATTTAGACTTTGGCTTGAAGCCAAAGAAAAAGGAAGACTTAATTTAAGCACATCATCATAACCATCTACCAGCTCTGGAGTAATGATCTCGCCATCCAGCTTAATCTCCATAGCGGTATACCCTCCTCTATCCTCGTCATCGGCAAAATAAAAATCCCGACTTCCTCGTCGTACGGCATCTTCTGCATAGTAGGTATTATTATCCTTAAAAGCATTGGCCCAGACGTGGAGATACACTTCATTTAGTTCATCAGGAGCATTATTTGTATACGTGATGGTCATCTCCCCATCCAATATATGGCTCAGATCATCGAGACTCGCTGTAATGACATAATCAACATCTTGCTGAAAATAGTCCTGAGCCGAGCATATGGAGCAGGAAATAATGATAAAGAGCAGTACTTTTGTCCAATTCATAAACGAGTAATATCTGAAGTAGAGAATATATTTTGTAAAGATGAGACATATATACATTTTTTCTTTAATATTTCTTCTATTCATTATCAGCTGTTCACGTACGAATAGGGTCGATATTACCCCCGTTTTGAAGGGAAAAGAGGCTCAATTCCCTGCAGACTGGTTCGGAAACTATGAAGGAAAACTTGACATATATAATGCTCAAGGAAAAGTCCAATCCATAAAGATGGGTATGGAGATTCAAAAAACGGATACGCTCGGTTCTTATGGCTGGAAGATCATCTA
>CALDEN010000241.1 GCA_937942405.1 uncultured Saprospiraceae bacterium | reverse complement strand
TCACCGTAGATTTTAAGGCTGATGAGCTTAGTCCTGACCTCACTATGGCATCTTTCCTGATATGCACAATACGTACGTAACTTGAGATACGCATCGTGTTTAGAGATATATTTTGATGGTTCAGCCATAGAATAAATGAGTACTAAATTCCAACTTTTAAAAGTGATAATGGTTTTATAGTTGTCCTATTTATATAATAGAGATACATTTTCAAAAATCGTTATCACATATTGCTTATTTTTGCCATGCATAAATACCTAATTCAATGAGACTTAAGTTTATAATTTGCCTTTTTTTTATATCTTTTTCTTCTTTGACTTATAGTCAAATATCATTTACGAACAGTACAACGCTACTGGAAAACGAAAGTTTGGCCGGAGGTTTTGTGATGGGAATCAGTGATTTAAACGGAGATAATTTAGAAGATATCATCCGATTTCAAAATGCTCAGATAACTGAAATAGAGTATCAGAATGCAGATGGGAGCTTTTCTGTCTTTAATGTCGGGAGTCTTATCGGAGGTGAGGTATGGAGTGTCGCGGTTGCAGATATAGATGGAAATGGGCTCAACGATTTTATTACAGGAGGTTTTTACGAATCACTTGTAAAAGTAAATACATACGGGCCTAATAATATAGACATGGAACTGCTAGACGGGCCACTGATCTTTTTACAAGGTTCTTGTTTCTCAGATATCGATAATGATGGGAACATCGATCTGTTTGCCTGTCATGATGATGGACTATCCCCTGCATTTAGAGGAAGTGATACTGGTAATTTAAATTTCGATGCAAGCTTACTGAATACGTCTTCTACAGTGCCTTCTAACAATGCAGGTAATTATGCAGCTACATGGACAGATTATGACAATGACGGGGACAACGATCTCTATATTTCTAAATGTAGACTGGGACAAGCTGATCCCTTGAGTGGTGATCGATTAAACTTAATGTTCCGTAAGGAAGCCGATGGAAGCTTTACAGAAGTTGCTCCTTTTATCGGACTGCAGCCACAAGGACAGTCATGGTCTGCTGAGTTTGGGGATATCGATAATGATGGAGATATGGATGTATTGTTACTAAACCATGATATCGACTCTAAACTATATGAAAACGATGGCACTGGGAATTTTACAGATATCTCTGCATCAGCTGGTATAGATCTATCGGTGGTAAACTTTTCGGCAGCTATGCAAAGCTTCATGCAAGATTATGACAATGATGGCTATCTAGACATCTTCGTCACGAGTTATGCTACTTATCCATTTATGTATCACAATAATGGAGATAAAACATTTACTCCAGTCGCTATGCCATGGGGAGATGATGTAAATACCAATCAAAACACAAACATCCAAAGTGCAGCAATGGGTGATCTTAATAATGATGGTTTTGTGGATATGATTACTGGTTTTGCCAATGGTATAAACTTACCTAATCCCGCTTCTCCAGATCGATTATATCTAAATGATGGTAATGATAATAACTGGGCTTGTATCCAGCTGGAAGGAACGGTCAGTAATATTAACGGCATCGGTGCAAGAGTAGAAATACATGGCCCCTGGGGGACTCAGATACGAGAGGTAAGATCTGGAAGTGGTTATGGTATTATGAATAGTATGAAGGTGCACTTCGGCTTAGGTGATGCTACTGAAATAGAAAGTATCGTTGTAAAATGGCCGTCAGGTATCGAAACCATCACTCCTAATCCTGATATCAACTCATGCTTAAGTATCAAGGAAACAGTACAAACATTTGTAACTCAAACTGCAATGATCTGTGATAACGAAAGTTACTTTGCAGGTGGAGCAGAACAAACGGAAGCTGGAGAATATACTGACCAGATCACTCGAGACACTATACTAGTCACTACACTTATCGTCAATCCTACTTATGATATCATGGCTAATCCAGTGACTGCATGTCAAGGAGCAACCATCGTATATGGCGATGAAACAATAGATGCTCCTGGCAATTATATGTTTGAATATAAATCTGCATTGGGCTGTGACTCAACAGTAACGCTAGATGTTAACTGGTATGATGAGATTTTACTTAACGAAACCATTGTCGATGACAACGGATCTGGGACTGGCTCGATAAGTTTAAACATTACTGGAGCAGTAAATCCATTACAGATTTTTTGGAGTCATGGACCTACTGATGTTACAGAGGTGTCCAATCTATCTGAAGGAGAATATACCGTAGAAATAATCGATGGGAATCAGTGTACCACATCTCAGACCTTTATGGTAGGTACTTCAGGTTTGGACGAATTGATCGCTCTCGGAATCAATGTGTATCCTAATCCGTTTAACGATCGTATCGTCATACAAGACAAAGAAAATCAAATCTACAACTTAGAACTCTACAATCATCTAGGTCAGAAAGTCATCCAGCAAAACTTAAATACTGCTGTAAAAAACATCAATACCAAGGATCTAATATCGGGTGTCTATATCCTTAAATTGATGGATGCCGATAAAAACACGATCGGTACTATGCAACTGGTTAAGTAGAAAAAATAAAATTTATGAGTTAAAAAAAGGCGTCTTTAATCGGGACGCCTTTTTTTATGTGTTTTATATTAAGCAGAATCTTCCAAAAAGT
>CALDEN010000240.1 GCA_937942405.1 uncultured Saprospiraceae bacterium | reverse complement strand
ATCTGCCCCTAGATTTTTACGATCAAAGTAAGTCGGCCTTATACCCTCATGGGCCTCTTGAGCATCCTTTTTCTTTGATTTAAATCTTCTCGGTTCTGAATACTCATCTCCGAACTCTTTTTTGACTTGTTTTTCTACTTCAGCGATGGCCAGCTCACTCATGTTAGGTGAGTCGGTTCTCATATAGGTAATAAAACCTTGCTCGTACAATCGCTGAGCCACACTCATGGTACGACTTACACTATACCCGAATCGTCTACTCGCCTCCTGCTGTAAGGTAGAAGTAATAAATGGAGCAGCCGGTTTTCTTTTAGTAGGTCGGACTTTTATGTCATTGATTGAATGAACAGCTCCTTTACATTTTTCTAAAAATGCTGCTGCATCATCCTCTAATTCTATGTTATCTTTTAATTCTGCTTTGAGTTCTACTTGTCTTCCATTGGTGTTCTCGACATTATAGATAGCGACTACCTTGTAATAAGGGGTGGCAGCAAAAGCACGGATTTCTTTTTCTCGCTCGACGATTAATTTTACAGCTACGGATTGTACCCTTCCTGCAGACAGCTTATTTCTTACTTTTCTCCATAGAACTCCTGACAGTTCGAATCCCACGAGTCTATCCAGTATTCTTCTCGCTTGCTGAGCATTGACGAGATCTAAATCTACTTTCCCAGGACTCAGTACTGCCTTTTGTATAGCAGGTTTGGTGATTTCTCGGAATACGATCCGCTTTGTCGTTTTGGCATCTAAGCCTAACTCCTCACATAAATGCCATGCGATGGCTTCTCCTTCTCGATCCTCATCCGTCGCGAGCCATACTTCAGTTGCATTCTTTGCGGCTGTCTTGAGCTCTCTTACGATCTTTACCTTTTCTGGGGAGACGATATAGCTCGGTTCGAATTTATTCTCGATATCTATTCCTTTACTCCCTTTATCTAGGTCCCTGATGTGCCCATAACTAGACTTTACTTTAAAGTCTTCTCCGAGATACTTCTCGATCGTTTTGGCCTTAGCAGGTGACTCAACGATTAATAAATTTTTTGCCATAGCTTATATTAGATACTTGGATTTAGGCACCTCATTTGGGATATAAATCCGGGTAGAAACTGTTTATAATAGATGTATAATTATGTCCCAAAAGTATTCTAAAGACATATCATAAAAGTACAAATGTATAAATTTTGAAAAATTAGCCTCTATTTAAAGACATCTATCGACGTATTAACACTTAATTTTTTGGAATCTTTTTTACCTCTGTCTTTAAGACATTGGCTTCTTCCCGCCGTTCTTTTAATTCCTTTTCCCTCTTTTCTTTGTACTCTTCTGCGAGTTTTTTAGATTCTAGTGGGACACTATTCAGGTGTCTATGGAAGCTTCTGAGTATAAACTGAGCCATATCATCAGGATGAGTGACTCCCATGCCTTTGAGCAAATGTGATAGTCGAGATCCATTATAAAAAGACCATTTGGCGATCATCCATTTTCCGAGGCCATGGTGGAGTTTACGAGCTACGACCTCCTCTGGAGCTCCTTTATATTTCAGAATGGACTCTTCTGGGGATAATGCGATTATCTCTCTGAATGCATCGTTTAAATCTCGAGGAATGTAGATTCCATTGATTTTAGACTTACGTATGTTTTTTTTGTATTCAGCTTCGAACTCTTCTTTAGAGTTGGTACTTGTAGGTCCTGATTTTAAGAAGTTATCAGATTGGGCTGTAGCCAAAGTAGAAATAAATAATAAGGCTAGGAAAAAGACTTTATCCATTTTGGGAAATATTTTTAATAAAGCGGTTTTTATAATTCTTTAGTTTCTACAAATACTGAGATTAACAGTTTTTTAATCCTCTTCTCCCCATCTATAGGTCTTGTGATCCAGTTGTGCCAAATCTAAGACCCGATCTATCACAGTGTAAATAATCTCTTCTCTATTTGCCGGACTGGAGTAGAACGAAGGACAGGCTGGACTTATTATCCCTCCTGCTTCTGTAATCGTCGTCATATTACGTAAATGGATCAGACTATATGGAGTTTCTCTCGGCACTAAAATGAGCCGTCGCCGCTCCTTGAGTATGACATCTGCAGCTCTGGTCATGAGATCATTAGATATCCCTGTAGCGATACGCCCTACGATACCCATCGAGCACGGACATACGATCATGGTGTCATACTGAGCAGACCCACTGGCAAAAGGAGCATTAAAATCCTGTGGCTCATAAATCGTAAAAGGGATCTGACTATTGTCAAAAGGGCCAATCTCGATCTCCCAATTTATCAATGCATTGCGACTCATCACGACTCCTACCTCGATGTCTTCTATACCCTTAAGCTTCTGTATCAATGCCTGTGCATAAACAGATCCACTAGATCCCGCTATTCCCAACACTATTTTTCTCATATAATATATACAGCAAATATATTGCTAGATTGTTTTGAGTCTTTGTCATACTTATGTAAATAGTAGCTCCTTACATCATCATATGTCATTTAATGTCCTCATAAATAACTCGCATAACGCAATCCTTGCATAAATTGAGTATATCTAAAAACAACTGTTATGAAAAATTTTACTTTAACTTTCTTTCTCTCTTTTCTATTTAGCACTACTTTTTATGCTCAAATGTATACTCTAGATCCTCAAAATCAGTGGTATACTCATGATGCATCCATTAGTAATCTCGTTATTGACATCGAACCTTCGGGAGCATATGTTGAGGTGGCATATACTTTTGATCTTCACACTGCCGAATCTGATAATTTTAATAATGAAACTCAGTTAGAGTTTGTATTTGATTTTGAGTTACTTAATGGCAAGGCTAGTTTTAATGACTCATGGCTCTGGATAGAAAACTATATTTCAAAAGGTGAAATCTATGAACGAGA
>CALDEN010000239.1 GCA_937942405.1 uncultured Saprospiraceae bacterium | reverse complement strand
TATCCGTCAGGTAAATAATGAATTTTTATTTTACTGATAGATACTAAATTTAATATGTTTTATAAAAACAGTTGCTTTTCAACATTTTATGAGTCTTAACTAAAAATATACATAATGAACACAGCTTGGACACTTATGCTTATTGCAGCCATAATCTTGTTAGTTCTAATATTCCAACTAATCGGTGGCTTTAACTTAATACTTATCATAGCCTTTGTGATATTCAGTTTAGGGGCTGGAATAGTACGCTATTTAGAGACTCGCTAGGTAGACTGCAGCTCTATCAATGTGATTTCTGGCCACATTCCTACTCGACCTGGAAAGGCCAAGAAACCGAAACCTTTATTTATATAGAGCTTTTGACCCTTTTCCTCGTGTAGACCGATCCATCGTTTATACCTATACTGAGCAGGACTCCATTTAAATCCTGGCATATTAATACCGAACTGGAAACCATGGGTGTGTCCGCTGAGGGTGAGATCTATTTGCTTATCATGATCTAGCACCTTCTGTTCCCAGTGAGTTGGATCATGAGACATCAATACACAAAAAGCATCTGATTCTACATCATTCAGTGCTTTGTCCAGATCTCCTTCTTTGGGAAACCAACGTCCAGCACCCCAGTTTTCTACTCCTACTATTTTTATGGAATCTTGTCCTCTAGTAATTGTGCGGTTTGTATTGTTTAATAGATCAAAACCTAGATACCTGAATTTTTCATAAAAGTCTTCCCAGTATCCCTTCTTCTCTTCCTCTCTCAAATCACCTAGTCCATAGTAATCATGATTACCCAATACAGCAAAGTTTCCTTCTTTGGATTTTATCTTATTGAATATATCTAAGAAAGGATTAAGCTCATCTTTATCCGAGTTCACCATATCTCCTGTAAAGAGTACGGTATCCGGATTTAGATCATTGATCATACGCACTCCTCTAGCTATCTCATCGGGATTATCCAGACTACCTGCATGTATGTCAGATATCTGGACTATTTTGAATCCATCAAATGATTTAGGGAGATTATCAAATTTGAGCGTTAATCGATTAATCGTATATCTATACTTTCCCTTGGTAACTCCATACAACATAGAGATAAAAGGTATAGAAGCAAGCCCTACAGCTAGTGTGGTTAATGATTTTCGCCTTGAAGGCAAAAAATGAGTAGGTCCTTCTTCTTGAAAAAATGACTGAATCCATCTTAATAAACCTATAAAATATCGAGGGCCATCTTGTAAAAAGAAGAAAAACGCCAGAGCAAATTTTGCCGCAAAGGCTGTCAAAAACATTCCGAGATAAAAATTTACCTGCGTACCACTGAACATGCCATAAGTTCTTGCAATGAACCATATCTTATAAAAACAGAACAATGTAAATCCGGATAACGCTACATATCCCACAGTATATATAGCGACCAAAGTTGTATCCGTCAAAAGTGATTTTATCCCAAAGTATGCATACACATCAAAGAGCAGATAAAAAATCAAGAACACCGTAAATGTGGACATGTATTTAAGCATTAAGCGTACACCTTAAAAAAAGTACAAAAATACGGACAAGACACTACTTTTTATCGGCACATCGTTAAAGACAAAAAGTAATTTGAGACGAGTCCACATTCATTCGTCTTAAAGACAAATAATTATTACCAAATCCTAGAAGTCCGTGGCGAAAGAGTTTAAATCTGTTTTTGTTCTATTTCTTTTATTCATAATGCAAGTCTCTTGCATAGGGCAAGATTTTCGTGGATTGAAAGTCGGACCATATAGCGGAATGAATGCCCAAATGACTCACCCTGCTTATAATCGACATAATGGATTGAAATGGGATATAAACTTGATCGGTGCAGGAATTGATATCTCTACTAATTATGGACACTTTAATAATAAGAGCGGAATCCAATTTCTAAGAACACTGCCAGAGATTATAGATGCTGCCGAAAGCATAGAGAATACAGAAGACGTTGCTTCCACTTTAAATTTAAGCTATAGTTCTACAAACAATACACGAGCTCACCTAGACGTAGAACTGAATGGCCCAGGCTTTTATATTAATCTACCCAAATATTCCATCGGGTTATTTAGTAAGATCTCTTTGTTAGGCCACATGAATGATTTGCCTAATTACGATCAATCCGTTGAAATAGGAAACATCGGCTATAATCAAAGTTTTGAGTTCCCTAGAGCGGAGGTCGCTATGATGAGTCTAGCTCAAATCGGCTTATCTATGTCTAGTACTATAGATATCTCATCCTATTCATACTTGCATTATGGAGCCAATATCAAAAATTATAAATCTACAGATCTCATCTATGCTCGAAGTAATCGTCAGACCGAAGCCGTCAAAAGCATGGATAGTTTATTACTCGTCAATGCTGAATTTGAAGGAGCCTTTTTCTCAAATATTAACTACGAATTAGAAACTCAAGAATCCAATTACGACCCATCAATAAATGGAAACGGCTGGGGAATGGATATAGGAGTTATTTACGAAAAACGTCAAAACTCATATGACAATAAATCATTAAAACTAGCCGTATCTATCTCAGATATCGGATACATAAATTATACAGATGGATTTTATCATCACTTTACACTGGACAATGGCTTTATTGTAGAGCAAAACATTACCGATGAATCCATCACTGATGAAATCAATAAACTATTAGACATCGAGGACAAAGTGTACCTCGATCAATCTCAAGAAAAATCAATTTTGGCTCCAGCCACTATAAACCTTATGGCTGAGTACGTATACGATAATCGGTTATTATTCAATATATCTATCCGAGAAAATATTCCAAATATCAGTCCGCTAGAACGGTCTTCTTACATCAGTGCTACGGCTCAGTATAATTACAAGTGGTGGGGATTAACAGTTCCACTAAGTGTATACAATCATAGTGCCTTGAGATTAGGCACTGCTCTAAGACTAGGGCCTCTTACATTAGGTACTGACAATCTAGTACCACTAATATTACCCACAAATCTGCGTGCTGCTAACTTTTATTTTTCATTGAATATAAACTCTTCTTTGCTCGACTTTCTAGGTGGACGCTCTAATCGGAGCAAATCGAAAAGTAAATCACCAAGTATCAAAAATGTAAAATGCTACTACTTCGATAACTAAGCTTGATTTCTTACTTTA
>CALDEN010000238.1 GCA_937942405.1 uncultured Saprospiraceae bacterium | reverse complement strand
CGGCTTACCATCAAACACTCGGACTTCTTTTCCCTCAGCCACCTCCGTACCATAACCAGCTGGAGTATAAAATGCAGGTATCCCTGCCCCACCAGCTCGACATCGCTCAGCAAGAGAACCCTGAGGAATGAGATCGACTTCTAGCTCACCAGATAACATCTGTCGCTCAAATTCATCGTTCTCCCCGACATAGGACGAAATCATTTTCTTGATTTGTTTTCCTTGTAAGAGTAATCCCAGCCCAAAATCATCGACTCCTGCGTTATTACTTATACATGTGAGCCCAGTGATTCCACGATTCACCATTTCACTGATGCTGTTTTCAGGAATACCACAGAGTCCGAAACCACCGACCATAAAGGTCATGTCATCCTGAACACCTTCCAATGCGATTTTGGCATCAGCCACAAGCTTATTAAGTGCCATAATTAGTACTTTACTATTTTACAAATATAGACCTCATCTAAGGATGAATAGTAATTAAACCAGTATTTTCAAAAGAAAAAAGATGCAAAACATAGATTTAGGAAAACTCATCCTACGTATAATCGGTGGCGGATTCATGCTCACTCACGGAATACCTAAGCTCATGAAGCTCTTGTCAGGCAATATGTCTTTCGGTGATCCGATCGGTGTAGGCCCCGAGATTTCACTGGGACTGACTGTTTTTGCGGAGTGTGTATGTGCCCTCATGATCCTCGTTGGCTTTAAATCAAAATGGGCAACCATCCCCCTGATGATAACGATGCTCGTAGCCGCATTTATCGTTCATGGTGCTGACCCTTTCGGCAAAAAAGAGCTCGCTCTATTATATTTTGCCATTTATACCGGGATATTTTTTCTGGGCAGTGGAAAATATTCTGTAGACAATCTTTTAAACAAGGCCTCTTAAGTACTACTTTAGTAAAAAATTAAAATTCTAAAATGAAAATTTTCTTTTATACGATATCGATTTTGAGCTTATTCCTCTTTACACAATGTAGTGGTAAGCCAGATCGCCCTGATAGTGTGCTTAACGAAACTCAAAAAGTATACGACGGAGCAGATCTAAATACCCCGTCTGCGGCAACCACTCCTCCTCCTACTAATGAGCCACCTCAGAATGCAGAAGGTGTATGGCATTACACATGTTCTAACGGATGTGCTGGTGGAGCAGGTAGTGCACAAGCATGTGCAACATGTGGTAACATACTCGCTCATAATTCACTCTATCATTCAGGAGGTAACACCGCAGCTACTGGAGCAGCAGCTACGGCAGCGGGTGGAAATCAAATAACTTTTGACCCAAATAATCCAACATCGGGTAATTCAACGATCAGTTTTCCTAACAATGGATCTAAAGTAACATCGAATACAGTCGCTCCCCCAGCATCTCCAGAACCGCCGCAAAATGCCGCAGGTGTATGGCATTACACATGTAGTAATGGCTGTGCAGGAGGAGGAGGATCTGCAACAGCATGTGCTGGTTGCGGAAGCACACTCGCACATAACTCTGCATATCACCAATAGAATAGCAAAACCAATTGTGTTTATAAAGGAGCCCTTACCCAAGGTGCTCCTTTTTTTTATGCTAGTAGCTCGATAAAAGGCTTACCTTTGCTCGCTTTTTGCAAAGATTCCGCAATGACGAGATTAATAAGAAAGTTTACCGAAAATCCTAAAGACGACATTTTATCAGGAATGACCGTCGCACTCGCTTTAGTACCTGAAGCTGTCGCATTTGCATTTGTGGCAGGCCTAGACCCTCTTGTAGGTCTTTATGGTGCCTTTATCATGGGTATTATTACCTCTGTTTTTGGAGGTCGACCGGGTATGATCTCAGGAGCTACCGGAGCCATGGCTGTCGTAATGATCCCGCTGATACAGCAAGGTAATGCATTCGGGATGAGCTTATCAGAGGCCGTACCTAACATGGGACTGCAATGGTTACTCATTACGCTGATACTTGTCGGCTTTATACAGATTGCGGCAGGACTATTCCGTATGGGTAAATTTGTCCGTCTCATACCTCACCCTGTGATGATGGGATTTGTAAACGGGCTGGCCATCGTGATATTTATATCTCAACTGGGGATGTTTAAAGAAACAAAAAATGGCGTCTCACAATGGCTACAAGGAAGTGATCTACTCATGATGTCCGGTCTTGTAGGACTTACGATGCTTATTATGTGGCTGTTGCCGAAAGTAACAACGAAGATTCCATCTGCCCTAGCAGCCATACTGATCGTTGCAGGAATTACGATCTCGTTCAATCTAGATGTAAGTACCGTAGGATCCTTTATAAAAGACGGTGGAGGATCAGGGATCCAAGGTGGACTTCCCTCTTTCCAGACACAGATATTTACCAATTACTCAGGCTTAGCAGATCATTGGCAGATTATGCTTTCCTCGGCAATGCTACTTGCGGCTGTAGGTCTTATCGAATCACTGATGACTCTAAACTTAGTAGACGAGCTTACAGATACGAGAGGTAGTGGAAATAGAGAGTGTCTCGCCCAAGGAGTAGGAAATATCCTATCTGGCCTCTTCGGGGGGATGGGAGGCTGTGCCATGATCGGTCAGTCGATTATCAATGTAAACTCTGGAGGTAGAGGAAGACTATCTGGTGCTTTTGCTGCATTGATGTTATTGGGATTTGTCTTATTCGGAGGACCACTTATCGAAATGATTCCGATTGCCGCACTCGTAGGAGTTATGTTTATGGTAGTGATCGGAACCTTTGCATGGAGTAGTTTCAGAATCCTTAATAAGATTCCGATCGAAGATGCATTTGTACTGATCGCGGTATCTGTCATCACTGTATGGCATGATCTAGCTATCGCGGTAATCGCTGGTGTGATTATGTCTGCAATATCGTTTGCATGGAAAAATGCGACAATGATCCGAGCTCGTAAACGCATGACCGATAAAGGAGTAAAAGTCTACGAAATATGGGGTCCATTGTTTTTTGGATCTGTCCAAAATTTCATGTCAAAATTTGATGTAAAGAATGACCCACAAGAAATAGAAATCGATTTTATCGAGTCTAAAGTAAGTGATCACTCAGGTATAGAAGCCCTCAGAAACATCGCAGATAAGTACATAGATGCAGGCAAAAAAATCAGCATCACTCATCTCAGTCCTGAATGTAAAGTGCTACTCAAAAAAGCAAATCCAAAGTGGGAAAAATACATCGTCGATAATGTAAACGATCCGAGATACTATGTCGTAACAGACATGATGGACGTAGAGGTAGATGCATAATATGCGGAGATAGGACTAGGCAGGTAGAGATGATTCGATTTTATAATCAGGGAAGCTTTATAAGCGTCTCTTTTATTCTCTGGATCTTACTACTCGCTACATTGACCTTGTGGGCATAGTCCGTCCACGACTGTACTACGCCTCCGATGTCTTTGATGATTTTTTGGGCTTTTTTTATATTCATGGATTTTGCGACACTGAGCAGGTCCTCTGAGGTATGATTTTTACGCTTGCCATTAATACTGAGAGCATGCTGACTGACCCAGTAACTATCTGGTCGATATGCATGGCAGATATCATATGCAGGTGAGAGCTTCCATTCTCCATCTTTCTTTAGCAGAAAAGAAAAGTTCTTAGTG
>CALDEN010000237.1 GCA_937942405.1 uncultured Saprospiraceae bacterium | reverse complement strand
AATAGCTAGAAGCTAAGAAAAACGAACTATCAGCTAAAGAACTAGTCTAGTTTCAGTACATCTAAGAATGCTTTCTGAGGGACTTCCACGTTTCCGATCTGTCTCATCTTCTTCTTTCCTTTTTTCTGCTTTTCGAGGAGCTTTCTCTTTCTCGAGATATCTCCACCATAACACTTAGCCGTTACATCTTTTCTCAATGCGGAGATGGTCTCTCTAGCAATGATTTTCATACCTATAGAGGCCTGTATAGCAATCACAAACTGCTGCCTAGGGAGTAATTCTCTGAGTTTTTTACACATCCTTCTTCCTAAGGCCTCTGCTTTGGTTTTATGTACGAGCGATGATAAAGCATCTACTGCATCACCATTGAGTAGTATATCCATACGCACTAGGTCTGACTCTCTGTAATCGATCATCGCATAATCAAAAGAGGCATAACCTCTAGATATAGACTTCAACTTATCATAAAAATCAAACACGATCTCTGCTAATGGAAGCTCAAATGTGATCTCGATACGCTCAGGAGTAAGATACGTCTGCTTTGTCAGCTCTCCTCTTTTATCTAGGCACAAGGTCATGATACCACCGATATAGTCTGGCTTTGTAATGATCGATGCTCTAATATATGGTTCTTCTACTTTATCTAGTGATGTAGGATCTGGAAGATCTGATGGAGTATTAATGAGTAATTTATCCCCCTTCTTGGTATATGCAAAATAACTAACGTTAGGAACTGTGGTAATCACCTCCTGATCATATTCACGAGATAGACGCTCCTGAATAATCTCCAAGTGCAACATCCCTAAAAATCCACATCTAAACCCAAAACCCAAAGCTACCGATGTCTCTGTCTCATATACCAAGGAAGCATCATTGAGCTGCAGCTTTTCTAAACTGTCTCTGAGCTCTTCAAAATATTCGTTTTCTACAGGAAAGATTCCAGCAAAAACCATAGGCTTTACCTCTTCAAAACCGTGAATGGCTTCAGCACATGGATTAGAAACATTGGTGATGGTATCTCCTACTTTTATTTCTTTAGAATCTTTTATACCGGTGATAATATATCCTACATCTCCAGTACCGAGTTCCTTTTTCTTAATTTGTTCCATTTGTAGTACCCCGATCTCATCCACATCATATTCTTTGCCGGTATTGAAGAATCGTACTTTTTCTTTGACCTTCATGACCCCATTAAGGATACGGAAGTATGCGATAACTCCTCTAAAAGAGTTAAATACAGAATCAAAAATCAATGCCTGTAATGGTGCTTCTGGATCCCCACTCGGTGCTGGCACTCTTTCAACCACTGCCTCCAGAATGTCCTTTATACCTATACCCGTCTTCCCACTGGCATGCACAATATCTTCCTTGGCACATCCGATAAGATCGATGATCTGATCCGATACTTCGTCGATCATGGCACTTTCCATATCTACTTTATTCAATATCGGAATGATTTCTAGATCATGCTCGATCGCTAGATATAAATTAGAGATCGTCTGAGCCTGTATTCCTTGAGATGCATCTACAAGCAATAAAGCACCTTCACATGCCGCTATCGAACGAGAAACCTCGTAGGAAAAATCCACGTGTCCCGGTGTATCGATGAGATTAAAGGTATACATCTTATTATCCTCTTCTCTCTTATAATAAAGCTGTATTGCATGACTTTTGATCGTAATCCCTCGCTCTCGTTCGATATCCATATCATCCAGAGCTTGGTCTTGCATGTTTCGTTCTGATATCGTCTGCGTATACTCTAACAATCTATCTGAGAGCGTACTTTTCCCATGATCTATGTGGGCTATAACACAAAAATTTCTTAATAATTCCATTGGCCGGCAAAGATATGTCTTTATCACTGCCTCAAATAGCGAGTATTGATAATATTTTACAGCAATCCACTAACTTTAGCTTTAAAAGCACTAATCATGAGATCTATCCTACTATTTACGGCATGTTTACTTTCTTCTTTTTTTGGCTTAAGCCAATATAAATTCAACACTGAAACAAAAATAGAATGTACAGAGGTGAAAAATCAAGCTCGTACGGGAACATGTTGGAGTTTTGCAACGGCATCATTTATCGAGAGCGAATTGATAAAAGCGGGAAAAGGACAAATCGACCTATCAGAAATGTTCGTAGTTCGGAACATATACGAGGATAAAGCCCATAATTACGTCCTGAGACAAGGAAAAGCAAACTTTAGCCAAGGTAGCCTCGCCCATGATCTCATACGTATGATGGAAAAAAATGGTGTCGTCCCTGATGATGCCTATTCTGGCCTAGTAAATCAAGAAAAAACACATAATCATAGTGAGATGGAAGCGGGCTTAAAAGGCTTCCTAGATGGCATACTCAAGCAAAAGAATCTCAGTACTAAATGGAAACCGGCTTTTAATGCCGTATTAGACGTTTACTTAGGTCCAGAACCGACCTATTTTAAATACGATGGAAAACGATACTCTGCCTCAGACTTTGCAAGCTTTCTAGAACTAGACGCCGATAACTATCTGAGCATCAGCTCTTTTACACATCACCCTTACTATGAGCCATTTATTCTAGAAATCCCTGATAACTATTCCAACGGAGCTTTCCATAATGTCCCTTTAGATGAACTAGTACAAATCGTAGATCATGCCATAGATCAGGGTTACACAATCGCCTGGGATGGAGATGTGAGCGAGAAAGGCTTCAGTGCAAAAGAAGGAATCGCGGTATTACCAAAGGATACCAAAAGAGGAGATCTTTTTACAAGTCCGGGTAAAGAAATGGATGTTAACCAAAGTAATAGA
>CALDEN010000236.1 GCA_937942405.1 uncultured Saprospiraceae bacterium | reverse complement strand
TCTCTCTAATCTCTCCCTCTATGGTCGTTTTCCGCTTTTCGATCTCTGCGATCTCTGCAATGATCTTTTCCAGTTCCTTTTTACGTCCGATTTTCTTTCCCTCAAACAGTCCTATAGAACCCCCTGAAACAGACTGCGTCTTCTTTACAAATTCTCCTCGAGCAGATAGGTAAGTACTATCATCAGACAGTTCTTCTAGATTTTTATCTGTGAGATATACATCATGCAATAGATAGTCCAGTAGCACTTGATACTTTTGATCTACTTTGACGAGTTCTGTGGCGGCGATTCCTTTCTGAGCATAGCTCATAGGAGTAACCTTGGGAATTCTATTTAACAAAAAGAACTGTGCCTTTCCTTTTTGAGAAGTACTCAACAACCTGATCGCTTCTGCTGCATCCTGCACATTATCCACTAGATAGTGGTTTAGATAAGGTTCTAGAAAATGTTCTATGATCCCTTTATGCTCGTGCTTTACGTCTAGTATATCGGATAATACGGATACTTTTTTATTCCAGCTTTTTGCCAAAAACTTGATCGACTCTGGAAACCCCTCAAGGTTTTCTATCATCGATTGCAACAAGGTATGCTCATTGCTTTTAGAATCTAGACTTCGATTTACTTTGACGAGTTCTTCTTCAAATTTAGATTTATCTGATCTATATTTTTCTATTTCGAGATTGAGCTTGGCCCTTTCTTCTGTTTTATTTATGATCTGCTCTGATAGCTCATGAGCATCCTTTTCTGCATCTTGAACCTGAGTCGTGAGTCCATTCTGGTCTGTTCTCTTTGCATTTATTTCTGCAATGAGATTCTGAATATCATTTTCTAAAACAGACTTTTTATTAGATTCTATCGCGAGCTCTTTGGCTCTTTCAAAACCCTCTTGCTCTAGGTTTTGTCTTTTTTGAGCTAGAGCATCATACTTGCTCTTAGACTCTTGGTATTCTTTCTGTGCAGCGATATGAGCCTGTTCTATTTTCTGAAAATCTTCAGATAACTGCGTCAATTCTGCATTCAGATTTTGAAGAGCAGTCTGCTTTTCTAATTTCCCTTTTTTAAGCTCATCTAAAATCGGTGTATTCCGATCCAGCACATCAGCACTGTTTTTAATCGACTCTTTCTTGAAATTCAGCTCTTGGTTTAGTAGATCTTTGGACGCTTCTTTTTCTCTTATGGTCGATACGATTTCATTGACCATCTTTTGCTTCTCACTCAAGTTGTGCTCCTCGGATAGCTGTCCTCTCTTGTGCTCTTCTATCTCTGCCTCTTTTTGAGTAATATCTATTTCTAAGGCTCTGTACTTATCTTGAGCTTCTTCTATTTTGGCCGTAAATTTTTGATGCTTTTCCTTAAGATCTGCAATAGAAAGCACAGCATATCTGATGCTCTCCTCCTTATAGTTTTCTTTGAGTACAAAATACTGTTCTGTACGCTTGGCTTGTTTTTCGAGGGTTTTCATATTGCCCTCGATCTCATGCAAGAGATCCTCTACTCGATCTAGATCTTCTGTAGTACTCTTGAGCTTACTGATGGTCTCCTTCTTCCTCTTCTTATATTTAGAGATTCCAGATACTTGCTCGAACATTTTACGTCTTGCATTATCCTTATCTTTCAGTATATCCTCTACCATTCCCAGTGCGATGATCGCATATGAGTTAGAGCCGATACCTGTATCTACGAGTAGATCATTTATATCCCTCAGTCTACACTTTACGCCATTGAGCTGATATTCACTATCTCCATTCCGATATTGGAATCTGGATATTTTGACTTCGTTATACTCTGTAGGTAGAATATTTTTTGTGTTTTCAAAAGTAATGGACACTTGGGCGACACCAGCTGCCTTTTTGCCTTTAGCTCCATTAAAAATCACATCTGATCGACTATCCAGTCGCAAGTTCTTGCCTTTTTGCTCACCGAGTACCCATCGGATAGCATCTACTATATTAGACTTACCCGAGCCATTAGGGCCCACAACCCCTGTTACATCCTCATTAAAATGAAGAACAGTGTGGTTGGCAAAACTCTTAAATCCTTTTATTTCTAGGCTTTTCAGCTTCATTGGGCGGCAAATATATTGTTTTTACACTTATAGTTTTTTCAAATTTCATATAAGTTTTCTACAACTTCGAGACGTATTAAACTTAATAAAATGTGTAACACCTAAAATCAGTTTTCTGTACGAATCCACTTCTTAGAATAAATGAAATACAAGGTGAATCCAAGTACGATAAACCAATAAAAAACCTCTGACAGCCAGATGATATGAATCGGGTATGCAAAGTGATGGATCGCCACCCACGTATAGAGTAAATAGATACTCGAAGCATAGACCTGAATTTTCAGAGCCTCAGGAGTGGCACCTGTACCGACTACCCCATTCATAAATATCGAGCTTACGCTAAAAATCGCCATGATCAACAGCAAGACTCTAAAAGTAGCAATGGAATCGAGAATGACTTGAGGGTTAGAGCCTCCGTAAAGAGGATAAAGAAAAAATTCAGGATACAAACATATGGGTATGGTCAAAATCATGGTCATCCCAAAACAAATCCAAACCGTCTTATGAATAACGCTGAGAGCGGCGACAGGACGTTTTTGGCCGATCATGTTGCTTACTAAAGTATTTATTCCAGCAGCAAACCCCCAACTGGGAATCGATAATATGAGATACACATTCCTGACCAAATTAGAGACCTCTAATGAGGAATTACCTAAATGTTGCTCGATCATCGAAAAGAATATAAACCAACTTCCGAGAGCCAATATCGACTGTAATACAATCGGATAAGATAGCTGATACATGTTCTTTATGACTTTATACTCAAACTTGAGTTTTTTGAGTAATTCCAGTTCTCTAAGGGATTTGTCAAAAAACATATAACCTACAAAACAGGCAAAAGCCACAAATTCTGCAATCGTGCTAGCAATGGCTGCTCCTCTCATCCCCATTGGCTCAAAGCCAAATTTCCCGAAAATAAGTATGTAGTTGAGAATGATATTTACAACAGTAAGGATGATCGTATCTATTACGATAAATCGAGTACTCGCTATACCTGTGTACAATGCGATTATGGCAAATCCCACATAACTAAAAAAGAGGCCATAAGACCTAGGATAGATATACTCCAATATCCGAGAATAGTACTCTGGTGATTTTATGAAATAATCAAAAAAGTCATCGGCAAAAACTTGCAATAAGCCAAAAAACAATAGAGCCAGTGCCAGCTGAAAAGCAACAAGTACAAAAAAGTGATTTTTAATGCTCTGAGTATCGTTTTCTCCATGTTTGCGAGCGATCAGTATTTGTCCTCCTCTCGAAAATCCATAACCAATGGCAGCGATCATCAGATAAAAAACACCAACGAGTGCAATCGCTCCAAAATCAGCTAAACTCGTGTGGTATAGGAAAACATTATCACTTAATACAATAATCTGTTGTGCCGCACTACCGATCATCATCGGTGCCGATACACCGAGTATAGTTCTATATGAAGGGTTTAAAGTTCTCAAAGCATGAATAGAATAGACAACAAACGTAAAATATAAATTGCAATACTGCGTAATAGTTAAGTAAAAGCTTTGACTATCTTGTAAATAATTAATTTAGATCTTATGAAAAACCTATTCAACCTACTACTGTTAATACTATCTCTTTTTATAATTTCTTGTAATCAAAACGAGCCGAAGATGGAAAAGTCAACAAGTCAATTACTACTAAAAAAAGAATTAAAGGCTCCAGTAGCCGACATACAGCCCCAAAAACTAGAAAAACACGATGATGTACGAGTAGACAACTACTATTGGATGAAGCTCTCTGATGAGCAAAAAAATGCCAAAACACCCGATGAGCAGACACAAGCTGTCCTAGATTATCTCAACTCTGAGAATGATTATAAAGAAGAAATGATGGGGCATACTAAAGATCTGCAAGAAAATCTCTTCAATGAAATCGTAGGTCGTATAAAGCAAACAGACATGTCGGTTCCGTACAAGAGTAATGGCTATTACTACATCACTCGATACGAAGAAGGTAAAGAATACCCCATCCATAGTCGTAAAAAAGGAGAGCTGACCAGCGAAGAAGAAATCCTTCTAGATGTAAACGAACTCGCCAAAGATCATAACTACTATGCCGTAGGACGTCGATCTGTAAGTCCTGATAATAAAATACTTGCTTATGGAGAAGACACGCTGAGTAGAAGAATATATACGGTACGATTTAAAAACCTAGAAACGGGTGAACTGCTAGAAGACCAAATCCT
>CALDEN010000235.1 GCA_937942405.1 uncultured Saprospiraceae bacterium | reverse complement strand
AGTAGCTGAGCACGTGGACTGACGGTCAGTTCATTATTGAGGCTCCAGTAAGTCGCTCTCACTCCAGCGGTCATTTTAATTTCTCGTTCCTCGGGAGTATAGGAGCCATAAGTGTTCTGAACAAAAGCACTGAATCTGTCTGACTCGATGATGTTATTACTCTTTAGCTGCTCTGCGAGTAATACTTCTGTACTACTAAATGGTAAGCTATACCCTGCAGAATCCAGTCGTTCCCATTCATTGATGGCATCGTCCATACGCTGATGTTGCCACTTAGCTCCCCACTGGACAAAGTTAGATCGATCGGTATCTCCCTCTGAACTGAATTCGATTCCTCCCTTGTGCTGGACATTGGTGATCTGAGTGTATAGACTGTTTCTTGCAAAAAGATGCTGTGTCCCTGTACCGATGACAGCGACCTCTTCTCCGATATTATCGCTCCCTAGATTTGTCTCTATCTGACTGAGTCTGTAATACCCTAGTATATCGAAGGTCTCTAATTCCTCGCCTAGATAATTAGAAGCAAGTAGTTTTAAGAAGAGCGGATTTTCGTCTCTCTCTGGAAGATAAGTCAGCGATACTCCACTCATTCCGTTTCTGAATCGATCCGACTCACTACCTTCAAAAACAGTCGTCAACTGCAGAGCAAAATCGATTAACCCAAACGCCCGAACACTCTCTCTAGGGATAAAATTATAATCTGCACTATTAAAATTCCCTAAAAACCCGATCTGAAGATCTCTCGTCAGATCATAGGTAAGATAGGCCTGAATGTCTGCAAAATTTGGGGTGTATTCTCCTTTTACATCTAGTGATCCGAGTAGATACTGTGTAGTCTTATAACGAGCTCCGACCAGATATCTGAGCTTATTGTATGAGTTAGCCCCGAGTCGTTTACTCCCCTCTGCATGGAATGCACCACCGAGAAAACTAAGCTCTGCAGAAGTCTTAAATTCCTCTGGTCGTTTATATTTAATATCTAGTACAGAGGACATTTTATCTCCATACCTCGCCTCAAAACCTCCTGATGAAAAGGATAAATCTCTGATCAATGCGATATTGGGAAAACTTAATCCTTCTTGCTGTCCTGAACGGATAAGCTGAGGCCGGAAAACTTCAAAGTCGTTTACATAGACGAGATTTTCATCATAGTTTCCTCCCCTTACATTATACTGCGAACTGAGCTCTCCTCCTGTCCCAGAGCTTAATCCCAATGCGATGGCCGGCAGTACACTTTCAAAATTTCCAGATGCCGTGGGCAGAAACTTAAGTTCGGTCACTTCTTCTTTGACCATTCCGATGTCTTCTATTCTGCTTTCGCGAATGACGACTTCTGGTCCTTCTTGATTGACAAGTTTGAAGTTGACATTTCGTTTAGCTCCGACTTTCATAGCAGGTACGACAAACGTAGACTCTCCATATCCCAGTCGATTACAGACGATGGTTTGTACTTGATCCGCTTTGAGAGTGATGCGATATGCTCCGTTTATATCCGACTCGACGACCTGCGTTTCTCCTTTTATGTAGATCGTTGCCAGTTCTACTGGACGATTAGAATCTATGTCTGTGACTATCCCGAAGACCACTGGATCTTGAGCGTACAGACTCATCGACAAAAGGAAAAAACAAAAAACCACTAGTCGTTTACACATCATAATTTATCCTGGTATTGCTTTAAGTCGTTCTATGGCCACTAATGGATCCTCTGCTTTAAAAACACTACTTCCTGCTACCAATACATCTGCACCGGCTTCAAGAATTTTTTCGGCATTCTGCAATCCCACACCGCCATCTATCTCTATCATCGCAGTACAGTTCCGCTCTGTTAACCACTTTCGGAGGGTTCTTATTTTAGATAGCGTCTGATAAATAAACTTTTGTCCGCCGAATCCCGGATTTACCGACATCAGACAGATGAGATCTACATCTTCTAGCACGTTTTCCAATACTTGGATAGGTGTATGTGGATTGATCGCTACTCCGGCTTTTGCTCCGGTCTCTTTGATTTGATAGATCGTTCTGTGGAGATGATTCGTGGCTTCTTCATGTACTGTAATGATGTCTGCACCTGCCTCTTTAAATGACTCGATATACTTTTCAGGATTATCGATCATGAGGTGTACATCTATGATCTTATTGCAATGCTTTGCCATGGTCTTCACGATGTTCTGCCCAAAACTGATGTTAGGCACAAACGAGCCGTCCATGACATCTACATGGAGCCAGTCTGCCTGACTGCCATTAATCATTTCGATATCCCTTTGAAGATTTCCAAAATCAGCTGCTAGGATAGAAGGTGCTATAAGGTGATTCATCTTTGATACTTTGGCCGTAAAAGTATCTGTTTTTATAGGAAATATAGGCTTAGAGATATGTCTAAATGTTTAATATATTGGATCGTGTAAAGAATCTAATTTTTAATAAATTGCTACTATCCCTCTAATGTCTACTCTTCTTCCTCATCCCCTGTGTAGAAATAGGTCAATGATTCTATCTTCTCAGTAGCTATAGGCTCATAAGCTGACATCCGTAATAGTACCTGCACAGTGGTGATTACATCTTTTTCGCAATAGCGGACGATTTTATCTAAATCCTTTTCTTGGTAGTAGACGATACTGACTTGTGAGCCATCCATCTCATCCTTGGGGCTAGGTATTCCCAGGGCTGTCGCCAATAAATTTAAAGAGGTATAGTTTTTATAATCGCCAAAACGCCACATCTCCAGCGTATCGATCAGATAACCGATCTGCCAAGGTTTCTTTCCACGTATATCGAAAAGATTGGGCAAGGGTATTCGATTTATAAGCATCCTCCTTGCCAAGAATGGAATATCGAACTCCTTGATATTATGTCCCGACAGATAATGCCGCTCAGGATCGTAATAATATCGATCGATCAAAATGGCAAATTCTCGGAGTAGCTCTTCTTCATTATGACTGTAAAAGGATTTAACC
>CALDEN010000234.1 GCA_937942405.1 uncultured Saprospiraceae bacterium | reverse complement strand
AGCGATTTAGATCGTCAAAAACAGCATTGATCATATTATAAATAATGGCAGAAGTTAGTTACTATTTTAAGAACTTAGTACTATGGATGTATTAATCCCCAAAATACAATTTGACGATAACGAGTTACCTCATATTGAGGTTATGAGTTTTAATCAGCTCCATGATAAGCTCAAGGGAGCAAAAGATCACAATCCGTATAAAGCACATAAAATTGAATTTCATCTTATTCTAATAGTAACTGAGAATACGTATACCCATTTTGTAGATTTTAAATTGTACACCTTAAAAAAAGGAAGTGCTCTTTTTGTGTCAAAAAACCAAGTCCATCATTTTACGCCGCAACTTAGAACAGCAGATGGGACAGCGATTATTCTCAATAGTCGTTTTATGGATAAATACCATTTTCTTTCCGATAACCTTAAATTAAATCGACTATTTAACTATCATCTAAGTAGCCCCGTTATTACACCTGATGACATGGGGGATGATTCCTTTTTAGATATTGCTGCTCTGCTCTACAAGGAATTTGCCCTCGATAACAGCTTTGCAAAGTCGGAAATGTTACGTACACTTTTACATATCCTACTCCTCCGAGCAGAACGCTCAAAAGAAGCCTGCTCCAATGAATCCGTCAAGCCCTACTGGTTAGAGATTTTTCAAAATTTCAAAGATTTATTGGAAACAGATTATGTAAAAACTAGAAATTCCAGACTATATGCAAAAAAACTACTCATTTCCTATAAGTTTCTAAATGACATTGTTAAAAAACTGACAGGTAAGACAGCAAAAACGTTTATTGATCAATTTGTAATTATAGAAATAAAACGACTTCTAGCTTCTACATCCCTAACTATCAGTGAGATAGCATATGAGTCAGGCTTTGTAGAACCCCCTAATATGATTAAGTTTTTCAAGAGAAACACCAATACTACCCCGCTCAAGTTTAGACAAGAATTATAAGTCTGGTTACACTATTACCATTTCTGCTTCCATTATTATAGCGATATCACTTTGATATAGGCCGATATTTGTAGTAACAAACGACACAAGTGATCAGTGGTCAGCAGTCAAAAGCACAGCTTTCTGCCCTAATCAAAGAAACACAACTGTTGTTAAATTTTTATAACAAGTAAACTATTAACAATGAATAATGCACAGCAACAGAAAATTGAAAAAACGATAGGAGAATTATACGATGATTCTAGACTCGATAAACTCAAAATGTTAAAAGGAGCGGCAAAGAGTGTTTTCAGACCTATACAGCCATCAGATTTTGAAGAAGTCTATCTGTCGATATCTAGTGAGCAAGGTAAACACCTAAAAGAGCTCATCGTAGAAAAGGACCTTAAAAAGATTGTAGAGTTTGGAACTTCCTTTGGAATATCTACACTTTATCTAGCTCAGGGGGTACTTGAGACCGGTGGTAATATAGTAACCACAGAACTGATAGAATCTAAAGCAAAGAAAGCCGTTCAGAATTTTCAGAAAGCGGGAGTCGACCATTTGATACAAGTAAAAGTAGGTGATGCCATGGATAATTTAAAAGACCATGACGAGGAGATAGATCTATTATTATTAGATGGTTGGAAAGATTTATATCTCCCCTTATTTAGATTGTTAGAACACAACTTTCATAAGGACACATATATATATGTAGATAATGCAAATATGCCAGACAGTAAAGTTTTCCTAAGGACTGTTGCAGGTGACAATAAATACCATTTTCAAAGTATGTTTGGTGGTACTGTGGTATTAATTACACTTAAAGCAGCACATTAGGATGGGGTTAGTTAGTAGGTTAGCATTGCCATGGTGGAGAAGTAAATATGTGCTCTGGGTTTTCTTAATGTTCCCAGGGCTCATGTTTACCATCGGATTATTAAGGAGTGCCATGAGTTACTCTAGTCTGATGCATGCGACGGGAGAGTTTAGTGGTCGATTTTTAGTATTCTCTCTTATCGCTACTCCCTTGGCTATGTTATTTCCGAAATCAAAATTTCCGAAATGGCTTAATCGGAATAAAAGATATTTTGGGGTAGCAGCTTTTGCCTACGGAGTTTATCATACCGTTGCCTATTTAGTAGAGGTTCCTGCAAGTCAGGTATTTAGAGAGTTTTTTGAATTGGGTTTATTGTCAGCTTGGATCGCTCTTATTATATGGATTCCGATGGCGATTACGAGTACTAATAGCTGGGTCATAAAACTAAAATCCACATGGAAAAAAATCCACAATTGGGGATATCTAGCAGCAGTATTGGCTTTTTTACATTGGGCATGTATACATTATAATTGGCAGCCAGCTCTAGTACATATTACACCCGTACTGTTACTTCAGTGTTATCGATGGTATAAAGTCGGTACATTTAATTATCAGACTGGTAAGTAGTTGAATTCTAGAGATGTTGGCTAACAGATAAGTAGATTAGCAATAGTATAAATGGAACGTATGTAGTACCGTTGTATTATAGGCTACTGTATAAATCAGCATTTAGAATAGAGCAATTTTTTAAATTTAATAATCAGATCCTTGACTATTTATTTGGCTTAAAGCCAATAATATTAAGGACTATATAATTGTAAAAACAAAATTATGAATGTAACATTTCAAAAAAATCAAACAAAGGAAAACACTTCATTTGGTGCTATACACTTGAAGGTTACGAGTCTAGAAAAGGCTACTTTATTTTGGACAAAGATTGCGGGTTTAAAATTAAGGTCTTCAGATGATGAGTCTATCGAATTTGGTTCAGAGAAAAATACCTTAGTCGTAGTGCATAAATCCGCACAAAGAATCTACACCAAAGGTTATAGTGGAATGTACCACTTTGCGATACATGTACCTACAGAAGCAGAGCTAGCGAGTGTGCTCAATAGGCTTATTTTAAGGAACTACCCATGCTCGCCGACAGATCATGTAATGTCCAAGGCCATATACTTTGAGGATTATGACGGTATAACAGTAGAGTATACCTTAGAAACACCAGGGAGAGAAAAAGCAGGTCAAGGTGTAGGGTCGCCAAAGCCTTTAAATGTAAACGAAGTACTAGCATCACTAGAAGATGACAATATTGACAAGGTAATAGATGACGGAGCTTTTATAGGTCATGTCCATCTCTATGCCAAGGATGTAGATCAGTCTAACGAGTTCTATCAGCGTATCGGATTTGTGCAGAATAAGTATAAGCCAAATATGGTATTTGCAGACTTAGGTGCAGGTGGGGATTTCGGGCATCGTATTGCACTCAATTCGTGGCATGGAAGTAATAGGCCTCTCGCTCCAGTAGAAAATGCAGGACTAGAACATTTTCAATTGTGCTACACAGACAAAAATCAATTGGAAGAGGTGTTAAAGAACCTAGAGGATTATAAAGAGACTTCAGAAGGCTATTGGATAAAAGATCCTACTGGAAATAAAATATTACTCAATTAGTTTGTGTTTTCGTTTTATCAATCATTTTCAAGAGACTTTTCTTTTTTAAGAAAGGTCTCTTGTTTTTTAAAATCTTACATTGACCGTATTATTATACGTCGACCCAAAACGGTAACTTATACCTGTCCACCCATAATAGCTATAATTGGATCTAAGCTGGATCTGTTGTAATAATATATCGTCCCTTGAGGCGTCTCCTTTGGGTAGATTTACCTGATTCCGTATCCAGCTAAAACTACCACCTACATTTAAGGAGAGTCCTTTGACTATGTTGAGCTCTACCCATGGTTCTATAGATGCATATAACAGCTCCCAGTCATGTAAATAGTTGCCATAATTAAAATCGATATCTAGGCTACCCCAATCTTCTACTTTTTTAAATCCCAGCTCTATAGAGTGTCGATACAGTACTTCTTGATCTCTGTCAAAAATCGTTGTATCTACATAGTTATTAAATTGAGGCCCGATCTGATACAGAACGGTAAATTGCTTTTTTTGGGCTTCAGCATATGGGTAGAAGTTGTATTCTATAGCTGGCTGGACAGATGCACTGAGTTGATAATTAGAAAAGGAACTTTCGCTTAAGCGAGAGAAAAAACCTACTGACCAGTGATCATTTATACTACGTACATACTTTAAGGATGCTCCAGAATCAGTGATTACAAAGACATCGTCCTCTTCATCTTCTATGCTGAATGTACTTCTACTGTAATTGTAATATACACGTGGTTCTATTTTTACGTCCTCTGTAATTTTTGCAGCAGTAAATCGATTATATGCATTGAAACTTTGATATGCTTCTTGCCCACTGAGTTGTACATTAGAGGATATATTAAAGACCCAAGATTTCCAAGGGTCTAAAATTTCTTCTTCTACATTATTATCTGTGTTGAGGCTGAAGGAGATATCTTTTGCAACAGAGGTCTTTAATAGATAGGGCAACAGGCCTTTCCTTAGATTATCCTTTACAGCTTCTCGTCGTTCGTTTTCGCTAATATTGGGTTCTATGCTGAAAATCAGGGTGTCTTGTAAACACTCAAATCGATCTTTTCCTTTGAGTTCCATCTGGAACTGTGTTCCGCCACTTCCCGTGTTTTGGCTGTTTATCTGTATAAAGACATCTGCATTTTGTCTATCCAGCATATGATACACATAGTTCATCTCTTGTTTAAGATAAGTTTTGTGGCACCAGGTCTGACAGTCTATAAATATTTTAGGAGCGTCGAGTTTT
>CALDEN010000233.1 GCA_937942405.1 uncultured Saprospiraceae bacterium | reverse complement strand
GCTATCCTTTAAAGTAAGTTACTATGCTGATCCTGCTGAGATAGAAAACCGCGAGCTAAAACACATTGCATTTAGTTATGGAGTAGCTCCAGAATCTATGGCAAATTATCATGGTGGAATAGATATGCTGGATCAGTATCTCGTGGATAGGGGATTAAATGACATCGCCGAGAAGCTCGATACACAACAAAAATCGTATCAAGCTAGCTTTACCATTGATAAAACTGGGGCAGTCATTAATGCAGTAATGAAGGAATCTACAGGCTTGCCAGATGTCGACAGTGCGATACTCGATGCAATAAGGGAAATGCAAAAATGGCAACCCGCTCTGGATGTCCATGGAAGGACTATTGCTCAGGATTTTGTATTGAATATAGGTATGGTTGGATGTTAAGATTTAATTATTTGTTTTCCTTTGGCTTAAAGCCAAAATAAAATAAGAAAATGAAAAAACCCCCAAGACAATCAATGTCTCGAGGGCCTACAAAATCATTAGTCTATTTTAGTGTTAATTGCTTAGATCATATTTGTTTATAGCATCCGCTATTTCGTATCCGAGTCTAAGTCCTTCTGTACAATCCATTTCTATATGCACTCCTAGTGGAATTCTCGAAAATGCATTTTCATATGCCATATCAGAGAAGCTTTTAAAATTACGAGGAGCCCCTCTGAATTCTGTTCTTCCCTCATGTGATCGATCTGTAAAATTTGTATTGTCTCCAAAGAATGAAATGAATACTCCTCCCGCTGCAGATGCAAAACATGAGTGACCCGACGGATATCCAGGGAATGTCGGATTTGGCCATGGAATGAGTCTGTACAGATTGGTCTGGTAATTAGGATCTATGAACTCCTGTACAAATACACTCGGTCTCATCACCATATGTTCATACTTATATTTCCATGTAGATACCGCTGCATCGTTTAGAGCAAAACCAACTTTGACCAGTAAGTGTAGTGCTTCATCTAAGTCTAGTCTATACTTATCGATTAGTTGATTGGCAATGGATATCTGTCTAGCTGGTGGGCTATATACCAGATTTTCCACATCATCGCTCCAGAATTCTGCAATCCATAATTGTTCGCCATCCTCAGCTAGAGCATCATTATTTTCATTATATACCTCTAACATCTGCTGGTAGTAATTGCTAGAAGGATTTTCGCTATAGCTTACTGGAGGGACGGTAGTCGTTTCGCTAGCCGATGCTACGAAAGTTCTTACAGATTCCCAGTATGGGAAAAGTGCTCTTTCTGGCTCTGCGGAATATGTCCAGTATCCATCTCCAACTGGCGGCTCATAGCTCAATGGCTGTGGTTCTAGGATCTGCTTTTCAGCTTCATCATCTGTCTGCGAGTAGGCGATAATCTGCTGAGCTACGTAGGTTCCCCAAGCCTTAGATTCTTCTAACCTGTCGTCTCTTTCGTTTCTACCCAGACGTTCTTCTTCCTGTGATTCTAGTGCTACGATTTTTGCTCGCTCACTATCTGGTAGTGTTAGGATGAAGTGATCTATTACGATGCTATAAGCCTTGTTTAGAGCAATTTGATAATTTACTCTCCGAGGTAATTGATCTTGATCTATTTCTAAACCGTTGAGTAATGTTTGGTTAGAGTTTAACCGTCTCATACCAGGTACTGCAGTTTCGTAAGCAGCGAGATTGATATAAGCGATGGCTCTAGCGGTAGAGTTAGGTCTCATGCCTGTAGCATAACGATCTACTTCTAGAAATAAGTCCATCCACTTTTCTACGGTTTCACTATTTAGACTCTGTTGATTTTGACCTCCTCCATTTCGGGGTCCTTCTAGGGTGGTTTCGCCATTTGCAGAAGCGTTATCTATACTGAGTAATTCGGTATCATCAGAACATGACTGAATGACTAACATAGATATGATAAACGCAAAGAGTATTTTTACTTGGTAGTATTTCATCGTTAAAGATTTTAATGGTTTATAAATATTGGGTAGTTATACCCAGACTCTTTAGGGATTGCATGGATTGTCTACTATCCTTATTGTGTGGTCACAATAGATTTTAAATGAACTAATAAATTTGTGAAAGGAAGTTGGTTTTTTAAGATAAAGGTCGGCCCTTTAATACCAGGCCGACCTTTATTAAGAGTGTTACTGAGGGCCTAGTTATCTTGGCATTCTTCTTTGAGCTCCTTTAGAGCATCTTTACTTTCTACCTCTGCAGTACTTCCGTCTTCGTATACTACGGTAATTGGAAATACAAGTTCTGGTCTCTCAGCATCTTCTTCAGCAGTTTCTTTGTATTCTTTAATGGCCTCTTTAAGACTTGCCCGGTCTTCAAATTCTAAGGTCTCCGCATCGATGATAATACTGATCGGAAAGACCAATTCAAAACAAGCATGTCCTTTTCCCTTTTTTCCATCTTTACATTTCCCTTCTTTAGGACATTCTGATTTCAGGGATTTCAGCTCTTCTTTAGCGTTTACTTGAATAACTTCTCCATCTAGGTTGATAACTTCTATAGGGAATATCAGAGTGGGTTTGTTTTCTTTTGATTTCTCTACATCATTATCTGTAAACCATGATACGATGGTTTCATATAGATTTTCGTAGTCGGTTACTTCTGCAGTTGTACTATCTATAAATGCGATCGGGATCGGAAATACAAATTCTACACAGTGTTTTTTTCCGACGATTCGAGATTGTAAATCTTCAATGGATTTGTCAGCCAGATTTTCTACTTCGACAATTGTAGCTTCATCTTCTGTATCACATGATACAGCGATAAAAAGCATAAGTAGAAGGAAAAAAGGTAATCGGATTTTTCTAATTGATTGTATCATAACTTAAAATTTTTTAAATGAAAGAAATGTAAATTATAATCATGTAATAGTGTTGTTACATCTACTAAAGCAGGCACTAATCTTTTTGTACTCACTTATTAGATAATTTTATTCAATATCTTTACTGTGGCACCGCATAGACTCATAAAATGGTGTATACTACTTATGTCAGATCGCTTACTGTGGAATAGTTTAAAGAATGGAAATCGAGATGCGTTAGAGACGATCTATCGACAGTATTTCGATCTATTATATAGATATGGTCTGCGTTTCTCAAGTGATGAGGCGGTAGTTCAGGATTGTATTCAAGAGTTGTTTGTTGAGTTATGGAATAGTAAGGAGCGTCTCTCGGAAACGGATGCCATTAAACCCTATCTATTACTATCGATAAAAAGAAAAATTATACGAACCGTTCAGAAATTAAGAAAATCTACCGATGTAGAATTAGAGGAATACCATTTCGATCTGGAACTCGACATAGAGTCTATTATTTTAGAAGGTGAAGATATAGATGAGCAAAAGAACAAGCTTAAAAAAGCCATGGGTGCATTAAGTGATCGACAGAAAGAGATCGTGTATTTAAAATATTATGAAGAACTGGATTATGAGACCATAGCTAGTCAGATGGATATGAATTATCAATCTGCAAGAAACTTATTACATAGAGCTATCACTAAAATGTCTAAGCATATAGAAGTAGTATTATTAATTCTTTTCTTAAAGTGAGTACAGACCTATACTAATGAGCTTTAGTTTATAAAAGTACCCATGAGGAAAGTATTAACATATGGCTTGATTATGCTTTTTAGCTTTATGGCTTGTCAAAATAATGAAGAAGAAAAAATAGACGCTGAGTTAGCAGCGTATATAGCGGTGTTTTTAGAAGAAGCGGAGATGAGAGAGGTGGTTATAGACCTGGAGTTGCTGGATATTCGAGCTCATATTATGAATATCCAAGAGCGGAATATAGTAGGGCAGTGCTATAGCTACTCAGATAACTCAAAGGAGATCATCATAGATGAGAACTACTGGAGAGATTTAAATGATATGGATAAGGAATATATAATGCTTCATGAACTCGGACATTGTGTGCTAGACAGGGATCATTTAAACAGTAAAGACCAGAATGGCAACTGTATAAGTATAATGCAGAGTGGCACAGGAGCATGCGATAAACAGTATACAGATGCAAATAGAAAAAAATTGATCGATGAACTTTTTAATATTTAATACTCAATAAAATGGATAAATATTTACACTTTACGGTTGAGGAATTGGCTCTAGAAGAGTCGTTCATTAATTGGGTAAAGGAGCGTGAAGTTGAGGATCAAGATTTTTGGGATCGTTGGCTTCAATCTAATCCAGACGAAGAGCAAAAAATCGTCAAGGCCAGATCTCTTGTAGATAAAATGCAATTTAAGAAGACGGCTATTGCCGAAGGTATAGAGGATAAAGTGTGGACTAAGATTACGAGTGATATCGATTCTGCTGGAGATAATATCACAACTACAGCTCCCAAAAGTGGAAGACGTATAGCCCCTTGGGTAGGTTTGGCTGCAGGATTATTGGCATTAGTGTATTTTACTTTTGGCTTAAGCACTGAGGTGACGATAAACACTTCTCTAGCCCAGATGGAGTCGATTACATTGCCTGATGGATCTAAAGTAGATCTGAATGCTGGTTCTACACTGAGTTACGATAAAAAAGTATTTACTGAGGATAGAAAGCTCAAATTAGATGGTGAGGCATTTTTTACTGTTAAGAAAGGATCTAGTTTTAAAGTACAAACAGACAATGCGTCAATAGAGGTGCTAGGGACGAGTTTTAATGTATTTTCAAGAGGTACTCAGTTAGAAGTCCAGTGCTTGACTGGAAAAGTAGCAGTGTTGGCAGATGAGCAAAAGACCATTTTGGCTCATAACCAACAAGTCGAAATAGTCGCAAATAAAGCACATAAAAAAACAAATATTCAACGTTTAAACAGGAGTGACTGGCGTAAAGGCTTATATCGATATGAGGACAAGAGTTTTGGAGCGATCGCAGCCGATATAGAACGACAATGGGGCGTAAAGCTTATTCTAGAAAAAGACATTGAGATGCTCAAATTTACGGGGAGTTTCAATTCTGAAAAACTAGAACTTGCTTTATCAGAGGTTTGTTGGCCATTGGATTTATCGTACAGCATAGAGGGTAAAACGATTAGTGTAGTTAAAAAGTAAATTTGAATATTAAAGCCTTAATCAGTTTGTGGACACTCGTCCTGCTTTTAATGTCTGCTGTCGTATGTGGACAAGGAGATCACACTGAGCTCAGTATAAACTACCGAGCAGATAATCAAGATCTTAAAGGCATTTTCCTAGAATTAGAAAAAGAATATGATATCCGATTTTCGTATTCATCAGAAGCCATCGTTCAGAAGCGAAAAAATTGCCGTTTTGTAGATAGTAGTTTAGACGAGGTGTTGGATTATTTACTGGATGATGTAGAGTATAAACGTATAGGAAACAATGTCTTACTACGCCGGGCTAGAAACCAAAGTATAGAACAGGATGAGAGGTATAAGTCTAGTTTACATGTACGAGGAACAGTAGTTGTAGAAGGGGGGGCTGAAAAAATACCTTTTGCAAGTGTAAGCATAGAAAATGGCTCCATCGGGACCTTTACGGATGAGTCAGGTGATTTTGAATTAGAGATACCTGCTGCATTTATGGAAGATAGTCTAGTAGTCCATTATCTAGGCATGGAGGATAAAAAATATCTGATCCGAGATTTCAGTGATGAATATAAATTAATCCCTCTAAGTACAAGTGACATCGAGATAGACGAAATAATTATCGTTAATAGAAAGAAAAAAATCAGTATTCTAGATAATGACAATGCTCTAACGATAAGTCTGAGGGATAATGTACAGAGTGGAATACTGGGTGATGATCTTACACGTAATTTACAAAAGCTGGCTGGGGTAAGTGCATCTGATGACAGTAGTGCCGAGATAAAAATACGTGGGAGCCAGTCGAGTGAGACATTGATTATTTTAGACGAAATGCCCATTTATAATTGTGCACATTTCTATGGAGTTTTCAATTCTATAAATACCAATTATATCGATCAGATAAAGCTTTTTAAAAGTCATTTTCCGATAGAGTACGGAGGGAAGACAGGTGGGGTTGTTCATTTGGCTTCAAGCCAAAAATTACTAAACCAAAGTCACCTAGATGTGGAGGCGGACCTGATGATGATAAATGCAATGACTGGCCTTAAAATCTCCGATAATATAAACCTTACACTCGCAGGCAGATCTACTTTGAGAGACATTAGTAATACACAATTTAATTCTTTTTCTAATGCACCAGATACAGAGGAACGAACAGTACAGTCTTTTAGCGATCAAGTAAATAATAATCGGAGTAAGCCTAGTTTTAGTTTTTACGATCTGAATACAAAGCTGTTATGGAAATTGAGTTCTAAGCAAACATTAAGCTTTAATGCCTTCAACAGTGGAGATAAGTATCGAAATGAGTTTAAAAGAACGATAGAGGATCCTGGAAACAATAAAGAAATAAAACTGGATGCTTTAGAGGCAGAGGAATGGAATAATTTAAGCAGTAGTATAAATCATACCATAGCGTTCGGGAAAAAGTCCAGTTTGGCCACTACACTTTACTCTAGCTCTTATGCGAGTAATAGTAATACCTCTTATGAGGTCAAAAAACCTTCGTCGCAAGAGAATGATCCGACGCAGTTCGATATCCCACTCGGACTATCTCAGGATAATCAAATTAGAGATCTAGGATTTAAATCCTACGTGCAGATTCCAGTTTTTAAAAGTGTACTCAAAACGGGTTTTGAATTTACCAATCATGATCTGGAGTATGAGTTGCGAGATAACGAAGACTTGAAATTAAGAGGAAAAGCTAAGGTAAATGAAACCAGTTTTTTTGCGAACACTAATTTTGTGCTAGTGGATAAGTTAAAGATGGACGCAGGTCTCCGCTCTAGTTATTTTGAAGGGACAGATAACTGGTATTTTTCTCCACGGATATTGGCACGATATGAATTTTCAGAGTCTTTAAAATTTAAGTCTTCTTTTGGAGCTTATCAGCAATTTATACGTGAGTTTCTTTTTGAGTATAGAGGTGCTCCTAAAACACTCTGGGTAACTGCAGGGCAGAATGACATTCCGGTATTATTATCTCATAATTATATGATCGGTTTTAGTAAGGTATTTGAGTATTTAGGTGTAGATGTAGAGTTGTATCATAAAAACTTTAAGGGAAAGACAGAGTATGTGATAGCACAACCAGGGATGGGTAATCAGCAAAGTATGGCTAGTCCTAGGGATTATAATCTGTATGTAGGTGATGGCTTCAGTAGAGGAGTAGATGTCATGCTGAGTAGTGGCTATAAAAACTATGAAACCTATATGTCCTATACGCTGAGTGAGTCTATGGAAAGATTTAAAGCCATAGCGATGAATGCGTATTATGCTGCAGAGGATGATCGCCGGCATCAGTTAAAATGGATAAATAGCTATCGGTATAGGCAGTTTAAGCTTGGGGTAGACTACATTTTCTTAAGCGGGAGACCTTATACGGATTTGCAAAAACTAGGACCCAGTGGTGATGTCACAAGTAGTCAGGCCTCTAACCGATTTAAGAGACTAGACCCGTATCATCGAGTGGATCTCAGCTTTGCTTATCGATTTAAAATTTTCAAGCACTCATCTAGCATTTCGTTTTCTGTATTGAATGTGTTGAACCATGAGAATGAAAAGTATATTCAGAATGTATCGGAGGATGTAGGTCAGAATTCAGAGTCTACAAACATCATCGTAGGTAATGAAAGTGCACTCCTAGATCGAACAATTAATGTAAGTTGGAAAATGCAGATAGGGAAGAGGTAAGTGTTAAATGCTTTTCTTATAAATACTACTAGCCGAAACTGATGTTTCGGTTGACTCACTACATACAGACGTTTAGTCTGTATGTTTCTGATTGAAAATCAGAACCGGTCGTCAATCCTTTTTCCGATTCAGTCCCATCGCTTTAAGCATCCAGCGAGGCAACGACTTTTCAGGATTACGGTTTTTAAGATGTAGATACCAGTTAAACTTTTTGAGGATCGGCACTTTGTGAGTTTCTACAAATTCGATGAGTGTGCCATCAGGATCTTCTATATATGCAAACTGGCCTCCAGCCTCTCCCATATCGAAGTCACCACTATCTACGGTAAATGGGCAACCATAGTTTTTGCATTTTTCTCTCAGTTGATCCATTCCTGAGATGTCAAAACATAAGTGGATATAACCGAGATCTCCCCACA
>CALDEN010000232.1 GCA_937942405.1 uncultured Saprospiraceae bacterium | reverse complement strand
ATTAGCGTCCTGACAACCATCCCTATCCCAGTCATAAAAGACTTCGCCCCCTAGCTCTTCACATGGTGTAATACCGGCATCTATATCCTCATCATGGTCGTCGTCTTCAGGATCGTCGTCCTCAGGATCATAACAATCACTCTGACCAGTAAGTGAGGAAACATCATCACTATCAGGACTACCAGAACAAAGCTGTCCATCTCCTGGTGTGTAGTAAAAACCTTCTAAGGCTTCTCCCTCCGCATTAGGTATTTCAAATTTTACGAAATAACTACTATCTGGATGAAGACATATTTTAGCATCTCCACTTTCGGTATAACCGAAAGTATATTCACCATCTACATCTGTAGAGGCTTGTGCCAATGAATTTATACTCGTAGGATTAAGTTCTGAGCAGCTGTACAAGTAAACGTTGACTCCTTCAACACCTAGCTCCGTAATTGGATCCTTACAACCATTCATATCCCAATCATAAAAAACTTCTCCTCCTAATTCCTCACAAGGCATTATACCGGCATCTATATCTTCATCTTCGTTATCATCTTCAGGATCGTCATTTTCAGGATCATAACAATCACTTTGACTCGAATCAGCAGGCAAATCATCAGCTATGTCTGAATTTGTACAAGTAGAGCCATCTCCATCAGTCCAGTAATAATCAGCATATAGTTCATTATCGCTATTGGGTAAATCGAAAAGCACAAAGTAGTTTTTATCTTTATCTAGACAATATTCTGCTTCTCCTGTTTCCTCAGGCCCGAAAAAATATTCACCTTCACCATTTGTAATATCTTGAGCCAAGGCATTATCTACCGATACATCTGTTGTTCCACAATCAAACAATAAGACGGTTACGCCTTCTACTCCTATTTCAGCTACATCATCCTGACAGCCATTACGATCATTATCGAAAAAAACCTCACCTCCTAATGTTTCACAACATTCTAATACATCGATAGAAACCGTACAAGATGAAGTACAAAAGCTCGCATCTGTTACTGTGACTGTATAATCACCTCCAGTCGCATCTGTGAGTGTATTCAGTGTCAAATCAGGATCATGACTCCAGGCATATGCAAAAGGACTTTGTCCTTGTAATATGCGAACTACAGCAGACCCTCCGTTTAAGTCGTCACACGTCGGTTGTGTGATAGATTGAAAATCACAAGAAACATTTGTAATAGAATTAGACACTGTGATACTGCAGGAGGATAAACATCCAGTATCTCCATCAGTGACTTCAACAGTATAAACGCCTCCTTCTAAATCAGTAACTGATAATGAATTTCCAACTATTAAACCTGAAGCATTTTTCCAAACAAATGAAGGAGAACTCGCATCCGTAGATACTGTAACTTCCCCGTTTGGGTTTATACAATTAGTATTGTCCGTTTTAGAGCAAGAAACAGAAGGGAGGTCTACAACCATAATGATTAAACAATTACTCGTATCCTGACATGAACCATCGATACAATCGAGTGCAGGAGCATAGGTACTCAGTACTCTAAAGTACGTCGTACTACTTAAGATCCCTGGCTGATATGTTGAAGAGTTTGCATTATTTATGTTTTCAAAGCCTGAATCACATGACGTTGAACTTGATTGCCATTGATAAGAACTGGGATTTCCGGAAGTAGCACCAACTAACATACTAGGTGCATTCCCAGAACAAATTGATTGTTGACCAGAAATAGTAACTGGCTGAGCATCAATAATTTCTAATTCAAAAGTGAGTTCATATGAGCCACATTGTGCAGAAGTATTACTTGTTTTAGAGAAGCCAAAACATCCTTCCGCACCAGCATCTATATTGATAGTCTGGTCGCATTCAGAAAAAATATTTTGAGAAGCGGCATTTTGAGGCTCCCATTTAGAACTACAAATAACCCCATCACATGGAAATAGATCATTTAAGTTTATCGACTCTTCACCTCCAGTTAAACAGTATATTTTAGAAATGGTCTCATTTACCGATTCAGGGCAGCATTCCGTAACAATATTAATCGCCTTACTATACGTTCCTGGCACATGACCAACCCCTGCTGATGCTAAATACTGCATATCACCATCACAACCACCAGTATGTATAACCGCTACACAATCATCCCCTAAAGTACCAACATATAACCTTCCTTTATTATACGTTATACCCCATCCATTGGCAAAACCACTTTCATCAGGAGCAGCATCTTCTATGGAATCAATAAGCTCACCTTCTGAATCTACTTTATAAATAATAGTACCACCTGTGATACGATTTCTTGTAGATAAATAAAAATTCCCACATTCATCTTGATCTACGCCTAAGCTTTCATAATTAGCAACATTGGGCAAACAAACCATCTCCTCAAAAGAAGACAAATCTTTTTCCACTCTATATATACAATGCTCATCAGTAGTCGTCCCCCATGTACCAGAGAAGTAGATATCACCGTCTGCCCCCATCGACATTCCCCAAGTAAAGGATAGCCCAGAATTAGCAGCTGCTGGAGTAGAAATACTCGCAATCAAATCACCACTACATAGATCATGAGAAAATATGGTATAAGGCCCACCAGAAGCTGCCCTACCCACAGAATAAATAGTATTTCCAATCGTCAACAAATTAAGTGTCCTATTCCAATTAGGAATATAATCCGTAGAAATGATATCTCCTTCACAACTCACTTTATGCAATGCCGTTGGATCTGTATCGATTTGTGCAATGTATAACTCACCATTGGCATCTGCGACTACTCCGTGAGCATTTTCTAGCACATTAGGAGCAAGCCAAGGAATAGCACCTGATGAAAAAACCTCATCGCCAACCGTGCCGTCTGAATTTATGGCAAACTTATGAGTCAGATCTAAATTAGGATCATTGACATATAAATAATCAATGCAATCACATTGTAGATTTCCTTGATACCCTTCCATTCCCACTAAAGAATAATGCCTCCCAATCTCTAAAGTCCAGTCTCCATCAATTCCTGTTAAATCGTTAGATGCTGAGACGACGATTCCTAATGACCCTTCGATGATTTGAACGGCTTCTAAACCGATAGCCCCTTTACCGAAAGAGCATCCGTAAATATTGAGATAGGAATATTTATTTTCCTGAACATTGGCTTTAAGCCAATTAACAATTGCCTCCGCATCTAACCATTTATTATCAATAAATAAATGCCCCGGCTTGCCATGACTAAATAAGTGATAGGTGTCTGAATGCTCAATTTCAATCGTAAAATCAAAAAGGTCTGAATCAATATATAATCCGGTGTCAGCATAGACAATTGTCGTCATTGATATAAACGACAAAAAAAAGAATATTGCGTTCTTAAGTGCAGTTTGTAGTTTCCTCATGTGTAGAAGTCAATTAAAAAGTGTTCATTTAAATGAAAACATTCTAATATCAAATTCTATAGGTTGTCCTGATCTAGACATAAATGTCCAGTAACAAAATACACATAAGGGTGAAAAGAAGTAGCAAGGTGTAGCTACTGCTCATATAAAGATACATGAAAATTTAACATATTATAAAAAAACTTAATATATAATACTTAATCAGCTTTAAAGAAGGCTATCTCGTCATTTTAGTGGTGTTAACTGCATTAAAAAATAGAAACAAGTTCTTAAAAATAAGTCTATGTTCTATTACTTTATACCATAAAAAGAAAACGGTATTCCTACATAAGCGTAGAAATACCGTTTACAAATAATGTAGAATTTTTACCCTTAGTTAATGACTTGCAATCGCTTACTAGCTTGAGTTCTTGCAGTTGTAATTTCTAGACTGAATAAACCTGTTCCAAAAGTATTTACAGGCAGCTTAAAAATATTGACACCAGTTTCTAATGTTTTTTTGAAAGTGTATAGTCTTCGTCCTTGTTGATCGTAAATACTCACATCAGCTTCTTCTCGTTGGTCATTCAAAAGGCTAATTGAAAATTCGCCATTTGAAGGATTAGGCCACACATGCATTTCCAGCATGTTTCTATTCTCACTTTTATTTGATTTTAAAAAGATTGAATTCTGCAAAGAGTAAATT
>CALDEN010000231.1 GCA_937942405.1 uncultured Saprospiraceae bacterium | reverse complement strand
TTAGTGTCCACTTTAGGTTTTTTACAAACTCTGGAAACTCCTTGTCTAATTGCTCCTCAGTCAACTTCTCATTGGTCGTGATCAGCCATCTTTTTAAGAATGGTTCTGGAAGTGCCATATCGTTAGACTTGATGAGATTTTCCATGATATCTCTATACATGTAAGAGTCTACCTGTGTTTTATAATATTTTCCGATTTCTTCTTTGACTTTGTCTTTGGCCTCAGCCTCAGACTTTACCTTATCTGGCCCGAAGTAGCCATCAAAAAAGGCCTGATCCATTTCTGCTGGCTTTAATCTCAGCACTTTTTCTATCGTTCCTCTGAAGTCATTACCGATCTCTTTTTCTTCATCGTCACCTAAATTGAGTAGATATTTTTTGACATGAGTCTCGTCTTTATCTTTTTCTAGATTGTAGATATCAAAATCGAAACTGTCTCCTTTTTTAAGTTTGAGGACGTCCTTCATCATTTTTTCCTCAGCGATGAGGTCTACCATCAGCGTAAAATCGGTGTGATGACCACCCTCTTTAACTTTACCGTTTTCTAATTCTACACCATTGATCTTCAGAATATCTTTTTCTTCGATGTTTTCTTCTACCTCATCTTGAGATCCTTGTCTCTTTCTCGCTACATCTAGCTCTTCTGTAACGATCGCATCCGTAAGCTCAATGTCATAGTGAGTGTAGCTATCAGAAGCATCCGCTCCTTTTACTGTTATATCAGGAGATAGTCCTAGATCGAATTTAAATGTGTATGACTTCAGGTCCAATGCATCAAAATCCAGCATTTCCTGTGACTCACTCGGTAATGGGTCTCCGAGTACATTGAGGTCTTGGTCTTTGATGTAATCGAATAGGCCTTTTTGTAAAGATTCATTTACGGCTTCCGCCAAAATTCCTTTACCGTACATTTTTTTGATGAAGCCTGCAGGAGTCTTTCCTTTTCTAAATCCTTTGATTGCTGCTTGTCCTTTATATTTCTTGAGGTCTTCATTGAATTTAGGAAGATAGTCATCTTTCTCTATTTCAATAGTCAAGGTCGTATTGAGCTGGTCAATATCTGTTTTTTGGATCTTCATCTAATGGTACGTAAAGTGAATAAAAAGTGAGAAAGAAGAGTGCGGGTAGAGGGAGTCGAACCCCCACGCCGTGAAGCACTAGATCCTAAATCTAGCATGTCTACCAGTTCCATCATACCCGCATTTAGAAAACTTCTTTTCAAGGGACTGCAAAGATATATCTTTATTCAATAATTTCGCCATTTTTTTTTGTGAATTAGCAACAATCTATTTTTACTTAGATTTGTTAATAGCTTAACAATACCAGTCCATATGCCCAAAGGTCTAGCAACGAATGACACAGAGAAAAAAGAAATCCAAAGGGTTTTTAAGAGCTTGCTACGTAAAATAAAGCCTAAACTCAAAGATAGAGATGAGGAATTGCTCAAAAAAGCCTACCAAGTAGCTGCCAAAGGACACGATACACAAAGACGAAAATCCGGAGAACCATATATATTCCATCCCCTCGAAGTAGCTAGAATCTGCTTTGAAGAAATCGGATTAGGACCGACGGCGGTAACCTCTGCCCTGTTGCATGACGTAGTAGAAGATACCGATGTACAGCTTGAAGACATACAAGCCCTATTTGGGCCTAAGATCACTCGTATCGTCGATGGTCTTACTAAACTAGATGGATTATATAATGTAGAAAGTGAAAATGTAGAAAGTCCTCAGGCCGAAAACTTTAAAAAAGTACTTTCTACCCTCGTCGATGATGTCCGTGTGGTACTGATAAAAATGGCTGATCGTATCCATAATCTACGTACGATCGATTCTATGCCCAAGCATAAACAGCTCAAAATCGCCGCAGAGACGAGTTATATATATGCCCCCCTGGCTCATCGTCTAGGTCTCTATAAGCTCAAAACAGAATTCCAAGATCTGTGCATGAAGATCACAGATACGGAGTTTTACACAGAGATCGCTGGTCAGCTAAAAGAAACAGAAGCCGATCGTAGCAAGTACATTAAGAATTTTTTGAGTCCACTCAATCGAAAAATAAAAGAACTGGGCTTCCCTTTTAATACTACCGCTCGGATAAAGGCCATCTCTTCTATTGCAAATAAGATTAAAAAGAAAAAAATACCTTTTGAGCAGGTCTATGATTTATTTGCGGTACGGATCATCATCGATGTAGAACCAGAGATGGAAAAAAGCTGTTGCTGGCAGGTATACTCATTGATCACGGATACGTATCCTCCTATTCCAGAACGTCTTAAAGATTGGGTTACAACCCCAAAAGGAAATGGATATGAATCCCTACACACTACAGTGATCGGACCAGGTGGCCGTTTTGTGGAAGTCCAGATAAGAAGTCAACGGATGAATGAGATTGCGGAGAAGGGATTTGCCGCTCACTGGAAATATAAAGAAGTAAAGTCCAATAACGATGTATACGATCGCTGGCTAGCCAATGTTCGTGAGATCTTGGATACAAATCATACAGATGCACTAGAGTTTTTAAACGACTTTAAGACCAATCTCTTTAGTGAAGAGATCTATGTCTTTACGCCCAATGGAGATATGAAAATTCTACCCAAAGGAGCTACTGCTTTGGATTTTGCATTTGACATACATTCTGATATCGGCTATAA
>CALDEN010000230.1 GCA_937942405.1 uncultured Saprospiraceae bacterium | reverse complement strand
GAACGCAAGTATGAACTGGCATTGATGAGGGTGAGTGGTGCGAGTCCATTACAGCTGTCTATATTGATCTTAGTAGAGGGTCTGATTCTAGCGATCATCGGTTTTACGATCGGAATCATATTGAGTCATTTTGCTTCGTCTATGATGGCAGGTGCGATGAGTGAGGCCTATCAGTATGATTTTAGTAGCTGGACATTCGGGGCTAATGAGTTAAAACTGCTCATCGCCTCTCTCGTAATCGGAATAGTGGCTGCCATCCTTCCAGCGATCAAAGCATTTAATACAGATATAAACAAAACTTTAAGCGGTAAATAGCGTCTTATTTTCAACCAAGTCATCATCGATATGCAGTGTAAACATTTCTTTTCTATTCTACTTTTGTCTTTTCTTTTTTTGGCTACAGCCAATGGACAAGATACTGAGACACAAGAGGAGCCCATAAAAGAGAAAAAGGAAAATGTATGGAAGACGCTGAGTAAGATCACGTATAAGAAGCAGTACAACGAGATCATGGGCTTTAAAGTCGATGTCCCTGTTTTTTCTAAAGAGATCTTGGCCCTAGATGGTAAAGTAGTTGAAGTCAAAGGATATATAATCCCAGTCGAAGGATACAAAAGCCACAAGGAGTTTATCTTTTCGGCATTTCCATATAACATGTGTTTTTTCTGTGGTGGAGCTGGTCCCGAGACGGTGATGGAAGTAGAAGCCATGGATCCCGTAAAGTTCAAATCAGAAGCCATAAAACTGAGAGGAGTCCTCAAACTCAATGCAGATGATATCAATAATTTAATGTTCAAAATCGTCGATGCTCAGCAGATAAAAAAGGATTAGCCTATCTTGGGAGTTCTTTATGAAGACTAGACTATTATTTATTTTAAGTATTATTTCAGTAGCTCTCTATGGGCAACCACAACCTTGTGGCCCAGAAAATGCTATGACCTCTACCTGTGCTACGGCCTGTGTGGTCTGTGATATAGATGGCTTTACGGGCGTTAATAATCTCACCGCTCAAGGTCAAGGATTCGATAATTTCTGTACTACGCAGTATAATAACATGCAATACATTGCTTTTATCGCTGGTAGTGTTAATCTAACTGTTCAAGTAGATGTATCTAATTGTCAAGGTGGACTAAGTAGTTTAGAGGTCGGGTTTTTTTATTCTGAAGATTGTGAGAACTTTGAAGCCATTACTATCTGCGATACAGATATAGAATCTGGAGAAAGTCAGACCTTTACAAATAATCAGCCCTTAGTCATAGGTCAGTACTACTATCTCATCATGGATGGCTCGGGAGGGGCAAACTGTAACTGGACCTTCAATGTATTGAGTGGTACTACTGAAGTGCTGCCACTTACTACTTCAGGAGATCTGTCTTTTCCTGATGATATGTGCCCGGGAGTGGACTATGACTTCAGTACGACCGTCGAGACTGGTGCAGCTGCATTTGAATGGACGGTAAATGGAATTACCCAGCCAGGGAATGATCCGACTACAGTCATTAATTTTCCCGTAGAAGGATCGTTTGAGGTATGTGTTACGGCATCTAATGTATGTGATATGGCACCTCCGAGCTGTGAGACGATACTAGTCCGTATTCCGGAGTCATTATTTATCACTGAGGATCTTTGTGAGGGAGAGTGCATAAATTATAACAATACAGATTTCTGTATCACAGGGCTTTTTGTAGAAACGATACCATTGCTTAATGGATGTGACTCCAGTATCATTATAGACCTAACCGTACATCCTATAGAAGAATCTTTTATAGATCTATGGATCTGTAGTGACGAGGTTTTTTTAATCGGGACTACTCCATATAATATGACTGGTAGCTATCAGCAGACGATCTTGAGTGACGCTATGTGTGACAGCATCGTAAACTTAGAGCTTCTTATAATCGAGTGCGAGATAGAAGGATCTACGGTTGCTACTTCGGTAATCTGTAATGGAACAGCTACAGGTACACTGAGCTTTTCTATAGACCAAGGAACACCACCTCTGACGTATACTTATAGAAATATAGCAGATAGTAGTATCAACGGTATGGGAACGACCAATATACTTACGGACAATCTTATAACGGGCTTGCCTGCGGGAGATTATCAGATATATATTCAAGATGACTTCGGCAATGATGTGGTTTTGCTAGAGACCGTAACAGAGCCGTCGGTGTTGGCATCTGGCATTGAGTTATCTAGTTATGGTGGTTTTAATGTAAGCTGTGCGATGACCGATGGTGGACTGGGAAATGACGGTACCGCTATAGCGGAGATTACAGGAGGACAGCAACCATATCAGTATCTGTGGAGTGATGGACAGATGACTATGCAGGCTGTAGGACTTATGCCTATTACCTATCAGCTTACGGTGACGGATGCTCTGGGGTGCACACTGGTAGTAGAGACTACACTTACATCTCCATCACAGATCATGGCAGCATTTAATTTTGAAAATCCAGACTGTACGGGTTTTGACACAGGCGAGATATCGCTAGAGTCTTTGGGAGGAGGAATACCTGGATATAGTTTTGCATTGGATAATGGTGGGTTTACAGATCAGATTTTATATGAGGACTTAGTAGAAGGAGATTACGAGGTCTTTGTGATGGATAGTAACGGTTGTATCGTAAGTGTAATGGGTTCTATCGTTGCTCCCGACATACCGATCGTAGATGCTGGACAAGATCTGACTATTTCCCTAGGAGATAGCATACAGTTGTCGGCGGAAGTAATTACTGACCAGATCGCAGAAATAGTATGGACTGACAGCAGTACTTTAAGCTGTGGAGATTGTTTAGATCCATATGCGACTACAGTCAATGATACAGAGTATTATATAGCCATCACTTCTGCTGATGGTTGTACGGTTATAGATTCATTACTGATAAATGTCGATAAACGACGTAGAGTATATGTCCCTAATATTTTTACACCCAATGGAGACGGACTTAACGAGTTCCTACTGGTATACGCTGGTCCAGAGGCTGATCGAGTAGAGGAGTTTTTAGTGTATGATCGTTGGGGCGAATTAATCTACAGTGCCATAGATTTTAAACCAGGAGATGAGCGTTTTGCATGGGATGGTCGATTTAAAAACAAAGAACTCAATCCAGGAATATTCTCATGGATGGCCAAAGTACATTTTATCGATGATGAAGTGCTTGTGTATTCGGGGGATGTTAGTTTGGTGAGATAGGGGTATTACATTGTTCTTTCCTCCTTTAGCTGTTGTAATGCCTCGATAGCTTCTGCAATAAGATCTTGCTTAAGTTTTTTCTCAATTTCATGATCTGTTAGTTTGGAAAATCTCTTTTTAAATCCATCTATTTTAGAATTACTTAGAGCTGTATTGTGCTC
>CALDEN010000229.1 GCA_937942405.1 uncultured Saprospiraceae bacterium | reverse complement strand
GACATATTGCCTGACAAGAGCTTCATGAGCTTAGGTATTCCGTGAGTGAGCATGAATCCGCCACCGATTATACGTAGGATGAGTTTTCCTAAATCTATGTTTTGCATCTTTTTTCTTTTGAAAATACTGGTTTAATTACTTTTCATCCTTAGATGAGGTCTATATTTGTAAAATAGTAAAGTACTAATTATGGCACTTAATAAGCTTGTGGCTGATGCCAAAATCGCATTGGAAGGTGTTCAGAATGACATGACCTTTATGGTCGGTGGTTTCGGACTCTGTGGTATTCCTGAAAACAGCATCAGTGAAATGGTGAATCGAGGGATTACTGGGCTCACTTGTATAAGTAATAATGCAGGAGTCGATGATTTTGGACTGGGATTACTCTTACAAGGAAAACAGATCAAAAAAATGATTTCGTCCTATGTCGGGGAGAACGATGAATTTGAGCGGCAGATGTTATCTGGTGAGCTAGAAGTCGATCTCATTCCTCAGGGTTCTCTTGCTGAGCGATGTCGAGCTGGTGGGGCAGGAATACCTGCATTTTATACTCCAGCTGGTTATGGTACGGAGGTGGCTGAGGGAAAAGAAGTCCGAGTGTTTGATGGTAAGCCGCATATTTTAGAAGCGGCTCTACATGCGGACTTTGCATTTGTCAAAGCATGGAAAGGGGATACTGCCGGTAATCTGATCTATAAGGCTACAGCCAAAAATTTCAATCCATTGATGGCTATGGCTGGAAAGATTACGGTGGCAGAGGTGGAGATCCTCGTACCAGCAGGAGAGTTAGATCCCAATCAGATACATACTCCTGGAGTCTTTGTACAACGCATCTTCCAAGGAACCGATTATCAAAAAAGAATAGAAAGAGTCACTACTCGATCAAAATCATAATACCTAGTCCCATGTTATCTAAAGATCAAATCGCTCAAAGAATCGCTCAGGAATTACAAAACAACTGGTATGTAAACTTAGGGATAGGAATACCTACCCTAGTGGCTAATCATATTCCGGAAGGGATAGATGTAGAGTTTCAGTCCGAAAACGGCATTCTGGGTATGGGCCCATTCCCGTTTGAAGGAGAGGAAGATGCCGATCTGATCAATGCTGGAAAGCAAACAATTACTGCTCTTCCTGGAGCGACTTATTTTGATTCGGCAACGAGTTTTGCGATGATCAGAGGGAAGCACGTACAACTCACCGTGCTAGGAGCAATGGAAGTTGCTCAGAACGGTGACATCGCCAACTGGAAAATCCCAGGCCGTATGGTCAAAGGAATGGGCGGTGCTATGGACCTCGTTGCCTCTGCAGAAAATATCATCGTCGCCATGATGCATACCAACAAAAGAGGAGAGTCTAAGCTACTAGAAAAATGCTCTCTACCACTGACAGGTGTAAACTGTGTGACTCGTATCGTAACCAATATGGCAGTACTCGAGGTAAAAGACAATGCCTTCTATCTAATAGAGCGAGCACCTGGTGTATCTGTAGCAGATATAGAAGCGGCTACCGCAGGGACATTAGTCGTCGATGGAGATGTGCCGGAGATGAAATTGTAAAACAAAAAAAAACAACATTAATAGAAAAGGCGGACCATTTTGGTCCGCCTTTTTAAATTTAATTCTGTAGAATTACTTTTTCGTGAATCCGTTCTTTGGATTTAGAGTCTTCTATAATTATGGTATAAATACCATTTTGATAATCGGTTAAATCTATTGAGTTTGATAATTTTCCGGTAGATAGTTTCTTACCTGTCATATCATATAGATAGAAAACCAGGTTGCGATTCTCGTTATTTTCGATATACACTAATCCAGTAGTTGGATTAGGGAATATATTAATGGTAGATCCTGCTATTTCATGTAAAGCAGATAAGTCAGATCCGTCACAATCTTCATCGATGTCATTATCTAAGATTTCTTCAGCTCCAGGATAAATAGTAGAATTTGTATCATCGCAATCATCTACGATAGACCATCCGTCATTATCTGCATCTATTGCAGAAGCATCATAAACACATACCCCAAAATCTCCAAAAGCATTACTTCCATATTCTTGCACTTCAAAGTATATTGTCTCTCCCGGAGTTCTATTGGTCAATGTTACTAAAGAAGTACTTCCTGAACCGCCATCATCGTTACAATCGATATATTCTAATAATGTACAATCGCCAGAATATACTTGTAATACGTGATCAATAACATCACTATCAGTGACGTAAGTTGTCTCTATAATTACATCTCCACTTGGAGGAATCGTGGTCTCAAACCAGTTGTCATAACCTAAACCTTGAATTCCGCAATTCAGGAAACTACCATCCATCGAATTGGAAGCCCCATCATTATTGAAGATTCTGGGAATACACGTTTCCACAGGAGAAATATATATGGCATCAATACAGATATCTCCGGGTATTGGATCACTTTCATATACACAGATATCAAATGCTCCGGTAGAGCCTAAATCTTGTGAGGCAACTCTTATGTATACCACCTGTCCTGGCTGATCAGAATGTTTTAGTGTAATTATGTCATCATCTGTTCCAGATGGTCTACATTCTTGTGGAGATAAATTATTACACTCACCAGTATAAACTTGGGCTTTGATGTTTTCCATTCCTCCCGTTACTTTGGCTACATTAATATCGACAACTCCATTACTAGGCATTGTGAACGTAAACCAGATGTCAGGGGATTCTGTAGAATTGCATGAAAATCCTGGAATCTGATAAGAACTATAAAATCCGGAATTATCATGTCTTGAATATTGGCATTCCGTATTGACACTTAGGTCTAGAGATGTACTGCATAGATCCCCGTCATTTAAAATAGGTTCATAAATACAAATACCAAATTCATCAAGATCATCATACGAAGATACTTGAAGATATATTGTTTCTCCCGGTGTTCGATTTTGTAAAAAGAGTAGACTGTGTAGATCGACGCCTGTATTATCATCACATTGAACTTGTGACAAGTTGTTACAATCGCCGCTAAAAGCTTGAATAACCATATCTTCTAATCCATTGCCAATAGATCTAGTTTCGATAAAAACATTCCCGCTTGAAGGGACAGAAAAGCTTAACCAAGTATCTTTAAAATTTGCAGGAATACAACTAAAGAATCCAGTATTTGAAGGAGATGCCAATGAAAAATCAATTGTTTGAATCTGACATTCATCAGTCACAACGATCTCTTGAGCAGTACTACATAGATCTGTATTTTCATAAATGGGCTCATAAGCACATATTCCGAAAATACCTGTATCTCCCCAGTAAGCAGAAAGTTGTATGTATAAGGTCTCGCCTGGTGTCCTACCAATTAGTAAAACATAACTCTGAGCTCCATCTCCTCCGTCATCATCACATTCTATAGTTGTTAGATTAGAGCAGCTTCCCTCATAAACTTGCATGAGCATGTCACTAATTCCACTAGTGACAAATTTGGTTTCTATAATTAAGTTACCACTACTAGGAACGATCACTTGTGCCCAGGAATCAATCGTGCTTGTTCCTATACAGCTATTTACACCATCACCAGATGCAGATCCAAAATTATTAATTGTAGAAACTTCACATTCTGATCCTACTGGTAGATTTACAGCATCAGCACAATTATCTGCAGCAAGTAAATTAAGCTCATAAACACATAGCCCAAATTCTCCAATTGATGAATTAGCATAAGAAAAAGCACGTAAGTAGATAATTGTACCAGGTGTTATGCTGATGTTTAATAATGAGTGAGAACCAATTCCACCGTCATCATCGCATTCCACTCGGGTAAGATTGCCACAAGTTCCAGTATATGCTTGTAAGACCATGTCTGTAATTCCACCTGTTATTTGAGAGGTTTCAGCAATGAAATTTCCAGATGATCCTACGGTAAAACTAAACCATGCATCTCTTGGATTCGATGAAAATCCACAGTCTGGAACAGGGGTGATTCCGGATTCTGTTAAACTGCTGGTATCGTAGGTCTGTGGATTACAGTTGCCCGAAACGTTGAGCATTATTGCAGAACTACAGGAATCTTGGGCATAAATGCCGATTGTAAGGAAAGTAAATAGTAAAAGAGTTAGATTTTTTTTCATATCATTTAGGTTTAATTTTTTGTTGAAATACTAATCACCATAGAGGTAATTTTAGGGCCCAAATGATTAGCTATTCTATTTGAGTAAGGTAGTGAAAAATGATTTTTAATTCCTAATAATTCAGTCTTTTATTTATGATTTTAACAAGTGAGATTACATATATCTAAGGTCAATAGAAGCAGTGTTCTATGTTTAACAAGAGGGGCTAAATTTTTGTCCTTAGATGATATTTATTTGCCGTTTTTGTGGTCTTAGTATGTTAATGTGGATTAGGCCTAAGATAGGGTTTTGCTACATGGTAATTTTCAAATCTCATTAAATGAATAATTGTAATTCTGACATATTCTAGTCTTTTATTTATCGACAGCTAAGTTTATTGAAAATCGCTTATTGTCTTCTTCGCTAACTTGAGCTATGAGAGATTGTTGTATTATTAGTAATTGTTTAATTAATATGATCATCATGAAAACACAACGAATTCAACTACTTAGTTTTTTGCTGCTTCTCAATTTTACATATATAGTTTCTCAGAATTTAGCCCTTTATGAATTAGAGGGGCTGCCTGATGATATTCAAATTCAAGATGTTAAATACCATGACGGGATGTTGTATGTAGCAGGAGGTGGCTATTTTAAGGTACATGACCTGAGTACAGGATGGCTAAATGTAGTATTGCCTTCTGGTGTTACGGTAGAGGATTCATTAGACTATGGAGATACATTTGATATGAATGACTGGGGGCAAGCTATTGTAAGAATGGAGTCAGCCACCACACGTTATTTTGGAATGTTTGAAGGTGCATTGGATAATGTACAATTGATGGAAAATACCTTGCAGAGGTGGGGTAATTATATGTACTCCAAACCTTTTTATATAGGCAGAGATTCTATACTGATTACCATGTCTAGCTGTACTGATTACGGAGTGCCTTTATCGATTTATAGTACAGATGCAGGGTCGACTTGGACAGAGCTCGGCAACGAATGCGTTCCTGTAGATAGTGATTTTGTTAAGATAGGAAATGTACTTCATTGGTATGGAGATTTCTATTATTATAGGAATCCATTCGGGCCAGAAACCTTTTATCTGGGACATCATCAGATGGATTTGACTGACTGGTCATATAGTTTCAAGTATCTTGGTGAGATTACAGATGCTAATACTGCTCCGTTTAATGTATTGGCTCATTCGATTATTAATCCTGATGGGAGTATTTACTACTCATTTGAAGAGGGGACTAGCGAGTTTAACACTTATGGGTCGACCATTAACTCTACTGATGATCCCATTCTTATGGGTAAGGGGCCCGGTGGCCGAATGAAGAAAGGTTTTAATAATACAGGGTACTTTTTGATCAGTGATCTATATGATGATGACGATGAATGGCTAGCTTCTGGCTTGTTTTATAGATTATTGCCGGAGGATGACTTTAATCCTGTACAGATCGAAAATCTAAATCATGAGATCGGAAAAATACTAGACATCGTACAGGAGAAAGATGGGGACGGTTTATTTTTTGTAACAGAGCATAAAGTGTATTACACATCGAGTATTACAGGTTATGATAATAGCATCGTAGGAGACTTGTATATAGATAAAGACGGCGACTGTGCTCTCGGAATGGATGATACAAGATTTCCAGATCGATTGATTCAGTTAAGTTATACGGACGATAGAGTAATCAGTATTTATACTAATGATGGGCAAGTAGACTTTGGGATACCTCAAGGGGAAGGTGTCATAGATGTGTCTGGAGTAAATGACGAATTATGGGAGCTATGTACGGATGATTTGAATTTCGATGCGACATCGCCGGGAGTAGTTATCTTCGATGTTGGTTACACCGCTATCAATGAGTGTAACTATGTAGGGATATATGGAGTTGCCGAACCTTTGGGTAAATGCTTTGAAAGCACTTATTATATCCGTCTGGTAAATGAAGGCTCATTAGTTACAGAACCTTCGACATTGAATTTAGAATTACCGGATGAACTGATTTTTAAATCTGCGACCGTTTCTCATTCTACAGGTGTAGGGAATATGTATGAATTAGATATCCCTGCCTTGGATTTATTTGAGGAGCTGATGATAGAGGTCGTAATAGAAGTGGATTGCATGGCTGAGGATGAGCTCGAAGTCTGTATTATAAGTTCGATGAATTTTGATGATTCTTGTGAGGAACCTTCTAATATTAATACGTATTGCTCCAGGATATTATCATCATATGATCCCAATCAGATGACTGTATATAATACGATAAGTGCACAGGATACTTTTTTTACGAAAGTAGATTCACAGCTATATAAAATAGATTTTCAGAATACCGGAACGTTTGCGGCTAAGACAGTGCGATTGGAAACGAGGATTTCGGAAGATCTAGATTTACGGACGTTTAAGTTTTTAGGATCGAGTCACGAGGCAGATATTCAGTTTTATAACGAACGTACACTGGTCGTTACTTTTGAGAATATAAATTTACCAGATTCAACGGCTAACTTGGCAGAGAGCCAAGGAGCATTTATGTATCGCATAGAACCGATGGATGATGTCGCAGAAGATACACGGATATACAGTCATGCCGATATCTATTTTGATTACAATCTCCCGATTCGGACAAATGATGCATTGGCTTGGATAGATAAATTAGGTAGTGGCTCGACAATAGGAACATTGAGTTTTAATGTTTACCCTAATCCGACTTCTGGAGAAATATGGATAGATGGGCTGGATTCCAATGATGGACATCGTTATGAGCTCATGGCTTTAGATGGAAGTATCATAGAACTTGGAGATTTGAAAACAGGTGGTAATTTGCTAGACCTATCGAGCTATACTAAAGGTCTCTATTTTATACGAATCATTTCTGGCAAAGGGGATAGTGGTGTATCTAAAGTAATAAAGAACTAAAATTTGTAATGACCCGTCCCTTATTTTGGCTCTAGCCAAATCTATAAAAATTCTATATCCTCGTACTTAGCTGAATATAGTTGCTAAGCAAGAGGATATAGTTTATGTTGAATTATCTTTTAATCCATTCTACGATTTTATCTCCAGCTTTTCAAAACCAGAAGGTACCGTTACCGCTCCATCTATACTCGATTCTACACCGTCTACGATCAGCTGTTTTGCTTCAAATGGCAAGTGCTTAAGGTTCAGTATAAAGGTCTTGACACCAGTGTAGCTTCCTTTAGATGCTTGGCTTATGGTTAATGAATCGCTTGAACCTATAACTGTAAGTTGTTTCTCTGACCAGTCTCCACTTTCGTAAGAATAGGTATCGTTGTCATCTTGATAGAG
>CALDEN010000228.1 GCA_937942405.1 uncultured Saprospiraceae bacterium | reverse complement strand
TTTAGAGACTAGGTAGTTTTTCTGATCTGGATCAAAACTGGTTTTTTGACCAGGAAGCATCGAGATTACTTCTGCAGTTATGGGATGATCAGCTTTAGTAATTCTGATGTCGATTTTACCTTCTTCTAGTACTACGTCAGTTGATGACTTATGGGTGTTTACGTTAAACTGAGTACCGAGTACAATTACATTGAGGTCAGCTGTGTGAACGATAAATTTATTTTCATCTAGATTTTCTTTATGTACGTCAAAGTAGGCCTCACCCTCTAGCCAGACTTCTCGTTCAGAGCTAGTCTCCCAGTTATCCGTATAGGTCAGTGAAGAGTTAGAGTTGAGAATTACTTGAGAACCATCTGGTAATTGGAGTTGTTGTTTCTCATTGTAATCGGTCGCTATGTAGGTGTTTTTATTTGGGCTTAATACATAGTAAGAACATAGTGCAATAGCAACTATAATTGCAATAGCTGTAACTGCTTTCCAGCTTGTGTTTTTTGCAGGAGCGACATCTGTAGATTTTATTCCTTTATGTATGTTCTCTAATATTTTGATTTTTTGCTCAGAAGTAGGGCTTGTTTTTGCGGCATTAATGCTTTTGATCATATCTGCAGCCTCGTTTATCTGTTGTGATGAATCGGGGTTGTTATGTAGATATCTGTCCCAGTAACCATCAGGATCGCTCTGTGGATCGGCGACCCATGCAATGAATGATTCATTGGAAATAAGCTCATCTATTGAATAATGTTTAGATGCCATAGAGTGTAAATGATATAATATGGTTTTTAAAAAAGGGCTCTGGTATCATATCCAATACCAGAGCCGTAACTATTAATTTCCAGCAAAATTACCATATTGTAAAATGATAAGCTACTGTCTTTAAATTTAGATTATATCATATCAGGTTTAGAGTGTAAAATTAGCTCTTAGGAACATATATCTTCCCGTAAACCCAAACTGTGATGTCCGTCTAGAGTATGGGAACGATGCATTAGATTGTCCGCCGGCTCTGTTTTCAGTAGGGTAGATGTCTAGAAGATTATTAGCTCCTACAGAGATTCTAAATTTATCATTTACAGGATAGCTCAATGATAGATCTGTGATGAGTTTAGCAGCATAGACTGCATCTTCTGATACTTCTGTGCCTTCTATTCTGGCATCTCCACCAAAGTCATCAGGATCTGTTACTGAACCATACCATACGTTTCTTAGAGAGATGTCTAGACCATTGGTCAGTGATAGGGCGTTAGTCAGAGATAACTTACTTCTAGGCTGAGCCAGCGTAAGGAATGCTTCCTCTTGTGCATCAAAGAAATCTCCAGACAGTCCTGCATTGGCTATCTTTTCTGGAACCATAATATTAGTTACTTCATTTTTAGAGAAAGTAGCAGCAAGACTATTGTTGAGCGACATTCCGCTGTCCATGTTTAATCTATATCCGAGTACGATATCTACTCCTTGTGTTTTGGTATCTATGGCATTGGCCAAAAATCTAGCTTTACCTGCTCCAGCTGCTTTAAATAGACTAGCGAGTTCTGGATCTCCACCATCTGTAAATGCACCAGATAAGATGATTCTGTCATCTATGCTGATCTGGTATGCATCTACTGTAATGCTCAGTCCTCCAGTTTTTGCTGTCGCACCGATGCTCATACTTTGCGATGTTTCTTCTTTGAGCTTGTCTATACCGATCAGTTGTGCCGCTCTACTTTCATTTGTAAAAAGTCCTTCTTCTTGTGCTACACCATTGGCATCGAAAATAGTACTACTTCTACTAAAAAACTGCTGATGTAAAGACGGGGCTCTAAATCCTGTAGAGTACGCAGCTCTTACGGATACATTATCGGTAGCTTTTATTCTCGTGGCTAATTTATAGTTGAATGTATTTCCGAAATCAGAAAAATCTTCATACCTCACAGCCATTGCAACGAGCACTTTGTCTGTTGCATCTAATTCTACATCTGCATATCCTGCAAGACTGTTTCTAGTTTTAGAGAGTGCATTTAATGGTGTAAATCCACCAAACACTTGTACTGTCCCAGGGAGTGCTTCACCTTGTGCATTGGTCGCTCCTCCTACACCTCCGACTGTTGGGATGCCATTATCATCATAGGTAGCATACGAATTTTCAGCTCCAGCTGTAATACTAAATTGCTCCACTCTGTACTCCGTACCGAACGATGTTCTCAGTCCAGACATTACTTCCTCATATTTTCTAGAAAAATCAAGATTGGAAGTATTCTGAGTAAATCCAAATGCTCCTGACTCAAACTCAGATGGGGAGGCTGCACCTAGACTTGCATTGGTAGAATTAACGACAGTCATCTTCATATCGTTAGATCCGAAGGTATTAGAAAAGTCGACATCCCACCCATTGTATGTTCCTCTAAGTCCGAACGCCAAGGATTTATCCAAAATCGTCGACTGGATGCCAGGAAGGAATCCGTTTACATTGGCCGCTGTATTACTCTTAGGTCTATGTGGCTCTCTCAAGAAACCAAACGCAAGTCCTTCTCTAGATCCGACACCCCCAAATGCATAGAC
>CALDEN010000227.1 GCA_937942405.1 uncultured Saprospiraceae bacterium | reverse complement strand
AGTTCTGACAGAGGTTGGGACTTTTTTTATTTATACTAAATCGGTTATAGCCTGAGACTTCTCTTATCTTGTGGTAAAAATGATCATGGATTTCAAGCTAGATAAGAGCATTGTGTTTTTTGATATCGAGGCTACAGGGCTCAATGTCCTTAAAGACCGTATCGTTCAGATCGCATTAATAAAGTATCTGCCAGATACTCCAGAACCCATCGAGCTAGAAATGCTCGTTAATCCCGGTGTACCGATCTCTAAAGAAAGTTATGAGATACATGGTATATCGGAAGAGAAAGTCGCTAACGAGCCTACATTTCCTCAAATTGCAGCTAAGCTAGAAGCGTTTATCGGAGATGCTGATCTTTCCGGGTATAATTTGAATCGTTTCGATGTACCTATGCTCATGGAAGAGTTTAACAGAGCAGGGATCCATTTTAAAATAGATGATCGTAAGATTATCGATGTGCAGAGTATCTTTTATAAGATGGAGCCTCGTACACTAGTGGCTGCTTACAAGTTTTATTGTGGAGAAAAACTCGTCGGAGCACATGATGCTTTAGCAGATGTGAAAGCTACCGTTGCGGTATTGAAAGGGCAGATTAATAAATATGCCGATGAGGATTATGAGACGAAAGATGGTCAGATTCTAGAAAAGCCCATTAAGAACGATATGACTGCCTTGTATGAATTTACGCATAACAAGCAATCTGTAGATGTTACTAATCGTCTTAAATATACTTCAGATGGAGATATCGTTTTTAACTTTGGAAAGTATATCGGTCAGCCAGTCGGTCCCGTTCTTGCAAAGGACAAGCAATATTACCATTGGATTTTAGAAAAAGATTTTTCTGTACAAGTAAAGCAAGCCGTCCAAAAAATCCTGAGGGATTATGAAAAACAAAATTCATAGATCATTCTTTATTGCCGTACTAGCGATTACTTTTCTATCGTCTTGTTATGAACCCAATGAGGCATGCCTAGATCGATTTGCAAGTAATTATGACGTTACCACGGATGATGCTTGTACATCCTGCTGTACCTATCCTGATCTTATTTTACAGTTTTCTCATAATTGGGATGGAACGATAGTAACAGCAGGAGATCCTCTAAAAGATGAATTTGGGAATACTTTTGTTCTAGAACAGTTGGAATATTTTGTGTCAAATGTTGTCGTGCTAGATAGTGATGCTAATGAGACGAGGATCTTAGATACTATAGGGCTAGACTTAGAGTCAGGTTCAGCAGTTTTTGTTAATGATTTCCAACACATTTCTTTATCTCAGACGAGTTATACTATTGGAGAGCTCATCACAGATAGGGATATTCTGTCTATCCGCTTTACAGTAGGAATTGAACCTTCATCCATCATTTTTGATGAATCCGATGAGGGTTTTGTATTGTATGAGTTTAAGGATAGTCTTTATGTAGATGAACGATTTATAAGCTGGCAGAGCTCTATAGTAAGAGATACAACAGATACTATTCTTACCGATATAAGTGGACTTCCTGGAGAATTGACAGAAATCGAACTTGTCAAGACCATAAGTGTTAATATCGGAGAAGCTATTGTAATCCCTATAAATGTAAATCTGGACCTGCTTTTTAATGGCGTAAATGTTAAGAGCACTTCAGATGCAGAACTGTTGTCTAAAATGACAAATAATATATCTAGTACGTTTAAATAGTATGAACTGTTTCAAAATTGATTTATCATAGGAATATGAACAAGATCGGTATCGTTTTTTTGTGTTCATTTGTGATTATGCTTGCAGCATGTTGCAAAGAGCCTGTCATAGGGCCTGAAGAAGGGAATCTTATAGATATTTCTTATGACCCTGTCCTCGTAACGATCGACGTGGATAATCTAACTTTTCCAGTTTTAGAGCAACCGGTAGATAATCTGATGACCGAGGCAGGTATCGATCTGGGTAGGCATCTGTTTTATGATCCTATACTATCAGGGGATCTGAGTATGTCATGCTCTTCATGTCATTTGCCATCAGGCAGTTTTACCGATAATCGGGCAGTAAGTACAGGTATAGATGGTATAGCGGGTACTAGGAGTTCTATGTCCTTGCTTAATGTAGGCTTTAATTATCGTGGATTATTCTGGGATGGTCGAGTACAGACCTTAGAAGAGCAGGCCTTATTGCCTATCGAGGATCCGATAGAATTGCATACTTCATGGATGGAAGTAATCAGTAGATTGCAGGAAAGTGATTTGTATCCAGAAAAATTTAGAAAAGCATTCGGTATAGAAAATAAGTCAGAAATCACTGCCGACTTAGCCGCAAAGGCCATGGCTCAGTTCCAGCGAACACTGATAAGTAGCACGGGCTCTAAGTTTGATAGAGTAACATTAGGCTTGGATGCATTTACCGATGAGGAAGATATGGGCTTCTTGATGTTTTTTGAGTTAGATCCAGAGCTTCCTGATGCACAATGCTGGCATTGTCACGATAGACCATTATTTACCGGTAACTCTTACGAAAACAACGGCTTAGATTTCGATACGACGTATGTCAGTTTTGCAGATCTAGGATATGGTGCAATTACTGGAATAAAAGGGGATAATGGAAAGTTTAGAACTCCGACCTTGCGTAATATAGAATACACTGCTCCATACATGCATGACGGACGTTTTAATACGCTCGAAGAAGTGATCGATCATTATGCTTCTGGGGGGCACTATTCCCACACAAGAAGCCCTTTAATGGATTCGATAAACTTAAATGCCACACAAAAAGAAGCACTAATTTCTTTTTTAAAAACCCTATCCGATCAAAGTTTCAACGAAAATCCATCTTTTTCTAGTCCTTTTTAAGAAGTTTTTTACCCATTTTAAGAACAATGTATTTTTGTAAAGTGTTTAAAATCAGTGATTTATTAAATTTATTTCTAAATTATTTGAATAATAAATAGAACAATTATTGATTTTTGTCTTTGTTGTAGGTCACATTCGTACCGATATTTACAATATGAATTTTATTCTTTACTAACTGATAAAAGAATCAGTCTCTAGAATTCAAATATGTTCATGGGATTATAACGCAAGAGGAGAGGATTGTTGGAACGCTTTTCTCCTCTTGCAACCTTTAACAAAAAAGGATAATCTCCACCAAAAGAAAAGATTGAGTTTTTAAATATATTTTGGTTATAAATGAGTTTTAATTGTCTTTGACTCTAAATAAAGACAAATCAGATATGTTCATGGGATTATAATTTGCAAGTGGTTACTGGAGAGTAGCCACTTTTTTTTTGTCTCAGTTACTGGAGAGTAACCACTTTTTTTGCCTCCGTTACTATATAAAGGAAGTACTTTTTGCCTTGAGCTCTCAAAAGATAAATACTCGTCTATTATCGATTAAGAAATACGTATACTCGGATTTTCCGTACTTTAGGAGTAATGGAAAAACGAGATTTTAAGTATTTACTCGCATATATCTTACCGCTCTCGGGTATACTAGGCATAAGCCTCGCTGGTTACTTTTCATTTATGACGGTTATTATCGGATATCTGATCATACCGATCATAGATGGACTAGTACATAAGTCTACTGAGAATTTAGAGATAGAAGTGGCAAAGAAAAAAGTACTTAACAGATATTTTGATGTGATCTTATTGATCAATCTTCCACTTGTATATTTCGTACTGGTCCTATTTCTATCTAAGATAAGTTCTAGTGCATTATCCAGTTTTGAGATAGTGGGACTCGTTTTTACGACTGCGATCGTATTGACCACATCAGGAATCAATGTGGCTCATGAGCTGGGACATAAACCCGAGAGGTATAATAAGATCGTCGCTCAGTTACTGCTCCTGCCGAGTATGTATATGCACTTTTTTATAGAACATAATAGAGGTCATCATCTTAATGTGGC
>CALDEN010000226.1 GCA_937942405.1 uncultured Saprospiraceae bacterium | reverse complement strand
ACAGGCGTCGGGAAAATCACACTGGAACCGCACTGATCGACATCTACATTTACTGTAAAGTCACTTGGGCAATTTATAAATTCTGGATCTGTTTCGTCTCTTAAGGCGATTGATCGAGTTAGTGTTACAGCATTACCACAGTCATCTGTTGCTGTCCATACAATAACTGTATTTTGATTACAACCATCAGTTAGATCTCCATCCCAATCATTCACTACTGACAATTCACCGCCGCAAGCATCGAACATTGAATTTTCAATATCCACCATCCATTGATCTATCATAGTAACATTGTCAGCTGCTCCGCATTCAAGCACTAATGTTTCAGGAACATTCGCCCAAGTAGGTGCAACAACATCAGTAGTCTGATACTCAAATATATCTGTTGATGAATTTCCACATGCATCTGTGGCTGTATATAAATATGTTCTATGTATTGTACCACCACAACTTTCTTGATCACTCATCAATACCCAATCTATCGTGACATCAGCAGTCGGACTACATAAATCGGTCGCTATTTTATTTTGTTCAAGATAACCTGCAAGATCTGATTCATTATTGGCATTACATGTTTGTGTTAATGTTTGCCAAACAAAATCAATAACAGGAGGAGTTGTATCTTCTACTGTAAAAGTTGCTATCTGTGTAGCTGTATTTCCACAATTATCCGTAATTGTAAAAGTATAGTCTCTGCTGAATGTATATCCACATAAATCATTGGTACTACCAGCTGAATTTGACCAACTAATAGATGGGTCACAATCATCTACTGCAACTCCACCTCCATTGGAAGCAAGCCATGCATTTAATTCTGGTATATTTCCGGCTGCATCTACACAGCCCACAGTTATGTCTTGCGGCAATACAGCAAACTCCGGTGCTACAGTATCATCTACTGTAATCGTCGACGTACATGTTGCACTATTGCCATCACAATCCGTAGCTGTAAAAGTCACTGTTCTCGATCCTGTAGGACCATCACATCCTCCTGCAAAGGATGCGGTATAATTATTAGTTACTACAGGGTTAGCATCACAGACATCATTTGCTGTGGCGTTATCTAGCCAGTTGGTAATGATTGCAGAATTATTAGGATCTCCACATTCTATCGTTATATCATTAGGACAGACAATTACCGGATCCGTAGTATCTACAATATTTATTACGGCAGTACATGTCGAGGTGTTTCCGCAATTATCAGTAGCTGTAAACGTAACCGTCTGTGATCCACTGGCAGAATTTCCACTAGCAACTGCAAGAGAGCTTAAGTCCAAATAATAATCTTTTGGTGATTTTTGTACAGAAAATTTTGATGGACTTTGATATGCAATATCCTCATTGGATAATAACTGATCAATCAATGCAAATCCATTAGGGTCAAAATCATTTACTATATTGTCCAGATCTCCAGAAGTAGAAGTAACTGTTTCTAACCATGAAGTTATGGCCCCACTTTTCCCACTTAAATCACATTCTAAAATTAGATCATCTGGACATGTTAGTTGAGGACCATCGTTCTGTAAAGTGACCATAATTACACACTCATCCGTATTACCCAGCACGTCTTCGACCGTAAGCGTAACGGGGAAAGTAGTATTGGCATCTGTACAGGTATAGGTACCACATCCCACACAACTGACTGTGTAACTATCTGGGCAGCTATAATTTACTGTATACATTAAATTTCCACCAGCCACTATATCAATGGTAGTATCTTCCATTAGGATTGTCTGACTGGACGTACAGGCAAATTCTGGTTTCTCGTCTGAATTTACAGTTACTGGAATTATCTGTTCACAATCATTTTTATCACTAACAGTAACGGTATAATCCCCTGTCCCCACACCATTTAGATCTTGGGTAGTGGCTCCGTTAGACCACAGATATGTATAAGGAGACCCTCCCGCATCCACGATCAGATCTATACTGCCATCCATAGAACTAGGACATGAAGCATCCGTTACATTTACAGTATTTGCATTAGGACAACATTCAGGCTGACCAGTACCACATTGTATTCTTACTGGATCTGAAAAATTATTAAAGGTATTAAAAACAGGGCTGGCTAGCGTACCACTCACCCACTTCATTGTACTAATTCCTGAGGTAAAATTTGGGTAAAAATCGAAGGTAGTATTACAACCCACATTACCTATAAGAGCCCCATCCGTACAACAGTTTGCCCATCCCCAGTTAGCCGTAACTGTAGGAAAAATACCGGTAATCTCTCCTGGGTCATCAGAAAAATCCAAAGTTGCCGAAGCAGGCAAACAGAAAAAATCTATACTCCCTCTTCCTCCATTACCACCACCAGCTGCATCTATTAAGATAAATAGACTGATCTCTCCTGTCAATGTATTCTCATACAAAAACAAAACCACTGCATCGTTCATCTCTAACCCTGTATTAGCAGATGCTCCATTAGGAGTACCATACTGGAAAAAACTTACATCGTCTTCTGCATTTTGTAATGCATTGATAGGAAAAGACTGTGCACCTTGAGTAGCTGTACAATTACATCCCATAGCTGGAGGTGTTTGAACCTCTTCTACTTTTGTATTTTTAGTCTCATTTAAAAACATGAGATTAGATACTCCTCGTCCTAAGACTATTGGTTTTACCTCGTTATCATAATTATTTACAATTAGATTATTTTCTCCAAAGACATCTTCTTTTCTAAATTCGATACTTTCAGATACTCCATAATTTAAAACAAAATTGCTCTTTACATTTGCTTTTAGTTCGGGAACTTTAACCCATATATCTGCATAATTATCATTTTCAGATTCTACCCAGTGAGGCATTAAACGGTTTTTATCATCCGTTATAAATATATTCCCTACGGAATGTCCATCATCTCGATTCTTTGCCACTCTAATTTTGACTGGATAATCGTATTTATCCAATCCACTCATTTCTTGAACTTTAAAGTCTACTTGTTCTGAATATGCAAATCTTGACTTTAAAATTGAATTACTCGATAGAGAAGATAAAACCAGTGATCCAAAGCCAGCTGCCGGATTTTGATTATAGGTATTTCTTTTTTGAGGCTCGCCGTTTAGAGCAAATCCATTGGGATCAAAATCATTGGTAATCGATGCTACCCCACAAAAATCAGTTGCTGATACTGTAGAAAGCCAGTCTGTAATGGCTATACTTTTACTGCTTAGATTACATTCTAGGGTCAATGTCGATGGACATGTCATCGTAGGCCCATCATTATCTACTACTGTGAGAACAAAAGAACAGGTAGATGTTTTATTGGAAATGTCTGTAACACTATAGGTTATGGTAGATGAACCTTTAGGGAAAGTTAGGCCATTGGCATCACCATTTCCTGATGCAGTTAAAGCCCCTGTTACTGTATAACTGAGATCTAAATCATCATTAGCAGTACAATCGTCAAATAATATTTCTGGCTCAAGACCTGAATTAATCGTCGCTACACATCCCGTTGCATTAACTGGTGCATCAATGTCTGAGGGGCAGGCTATAGTAGGTGGTACACAATCTATAAAACTATCTGAAAACGAAACTGGATACAATGCAGAACATGCTTCATCAAAATACCAGCTCTGCGAACCTACTACTTCTTTAATGGTAATTGTAAGATTTATAAAACACGCTGGAGGTACAAACTCCCAATATACCCAATCGTTATATACATTTGCACGACCTGGACAGGTAGATAATATTGTCATCGGTCCTTTACAATCTGGCAAGTTACCTATGGTCGTGTCCCATACTACTCCATCTGGAATTTGTTGA
>CALDEN010000225.1 GCA_937942405.1 uncultured Saprospiraceae bacterium | reverse complement strand
GAATTTTTGGATATATATCTACTGGATAGCTTAACTAATTTAGAAGCCAGTAATGGTCATGTTTCATATCATATAAAACCGCTAGAAGGACTGCCCGAAGAGACTATAATTCAAAATACTGCACATATCTATTTTGACTTTAATCCAGCTATCGTAACCAATACGACTAACAATATATTGGTAGAAGAATTCCCAACAGTGTCTAACAATAACATAATCATTAATCCCATCACTTTATTCCCTAATCCCACCGGGCAAATACTAAATTTCAGTAAACGTATAGATAGTGGTAACATCTACACCGTCAATGGTGCTTTAATTACTCGTATTGGCAACAGCCAATATATAGATGTGAGCTCGCTAAATGATGGAATCTATTTTATAGAATTGGAGCTGAATGGCGAAATATGGAAGGAAAAATTTACGGTGTTAAAGTAAAAGATACGACTAAGCTGAGTTCTATTTAAAAAATGAAATACAATTATATCAAAATTTTTAATCGAACTCAGCTTACTACTTCTTTCCCGTTATCCTTCTAAAGAACTTCTTCTCGTATTCCCAAAAAAAGGCAAACTGCCCAAATAAGAATCCGTAGATGAGTAAAAAGAGATTGTAAATAGGGAGTATCAATATTAGGTATAATATCGTAAAGAGCATCGACTTCTCTCCTTCTCCGACGAAAAAAGCCACCACCGGTTTTTTAAGAAAGAGAATAGTCGTTCCTGTACATGCAAAGACGATCAGGATGATCACCATCTGCTTAAAATTTACTCCCCACTTTTTCTGTAATCTATCTGTCCAGGCTGCGATAAGGCTATGTTTTTATTTTTAATAATTGTGTTTGTACTATGGGACTGATTAGTCGACCCATTCTGCAATGAACATGTTTGTCTCTCTTGTACCTCCATTGTTTCTATTGGAAGAAAATGCAATCTTCTTTCCATCAAAAGAGAACATCGGGAATGAATCAAACGACTCATCGTAGGTAATCTGCTCTAACCCTGTACCATCTACATTGATCATGTATAAGTTAAACGGAAATCCTCTCTCTGACTGATGGTTAGAAGAGAAGATCACTTTCTTACCTGATGGATGGAAAAACGGTGCCCAGTTGGCCTTACCTAGATCGGTAATCTGCCTTAGATTAGATCCGTCTACATTACATACATATAGCTCCATTTCGGTAGGCTGTACGAGTCCTTGTTCGAGTAGATCTTTATATTCTTTGATCGCTTCGGGAGTCTTAGGTCTACTGGCTCTGAAGATCAGTTCTTTGCCATCTGGAGAGAAAAATGCCCCTCCGTCATATCCGAGACCCGAAGTAACTTGCTTCTTATCTGAACCATCGATATTCATTGTCCATAATTCCAGGTCCCCAGATTGAGTAGATGTGTATACGATCAGATCTCCATTAGGCGATACGGTAGCCTCTGCATCGTAGCCTGGATTATCCGTAAGCTGTGCAGTAATATTACCATTTAGGTCAGCCACAAAAATGTCGAATGTCTCATAGATCGGCCATACATACTTAGCCCCACGTGGTGGCTCCGGAGGACAGTTCTCATCGTAGTGATGTGTAGAAGCATAAAGAATGTGCTTATCTCCTGGCATAAAATACGAGCAGGTCGTTCTCCCCTTTCCGGTACTTAATAGTTTTGCAGGGACATCTCGAGATCTATTAAAATCCTCTAAAAAGATCTGATCACAGCTCGCGTTCCACTTTTCGTTTTTGGCTTGAAAAACCAACTTCGTATCATCGAAACTCCAGTACGCTTCTGCATTATCTCCACCGAAGGTCAGCTGTCGTACTTGTCGGAAGTGTTTTTCTTGTGGATAAGTAAGATCAGGTTTTAAATTAGATTTAGGCTTTGCCTCAGTCTTTGCCGCACCGTGGTCGTGTCCACCTGCACCGTGGTCATGACCGGCATGATCGTGTCCTGAGTGATCATGACCTGAATGGTCGTGTCCCGAGTGATCGTGCCCAGCATGATCGTGATCAGCATGACTCGGATGACTACCATCGGCATTATGTTTATGATCCTGTTTGCAACTCATGGTCAGACCACAAATCAGTATACTCAAAATGGCTAATCTTATTTTCATCCTATTATTTTTTTATCAGCTCAGGGTAAAATTCCCAGTTTATGGGAGCAAATGTACTTGTATAAACACTAATATTGTATGGTTGTTGAGCATTTTGACAATGATGTGATCTTTATTTTAAAATCGACTTTATGCGTTTATCTATCTTATTCCTTCTATTATGGTTTGTTTCTTGTAAATCGACTCAGAAAATTCAGCATGTACCATTCGATGCCACCATCGATACACAATTAAAAAAGGATGTTTCCTTTCTTGCAGATGACAAGCTAGAAGGTCGATTAGTAGGCACGGAAGGTGAACTTCTGGCTGCCGAATATTGCGTTACTCGTTTTAAAGAAATTGGCTTAAAGCCAATGAATGCATTCCCTACATATCGTCAGAACTTTACGCTGACCAAAAAACCAAACCCCCACTCTCTCTCTCCTACTGGAGATTTTGTGACACAAAATGTCATCGGATGGATCGATAATCGAGCAGATAATCATGTGATCATCGGGGCTCATTATGATCATCTAGGCTATGGACACTTCGGCACATTATGGGATGGCGAACCAGAAATACACAATGGTGCAGATGACAATGCCAGTGGTACGAGTGCAGTTATGGCTATTGCCAAAAAATTAATGCTCGCTGGACCAAAGAATAACAATTACATCTTCCTCCTTTTCTCTGGTGAAGAGATGGGCTTATGGGGATCTAACTACTTTACAAAAAACTCCAATGTCGATCTGACCAAAGTAAACTACATGCTCAATCTAGACATGGTCGGCAGACTCAACGCTGAACGAACACTGGCTCTAAACGGAACTGGAACCAGCCCTGCATGGAAAAAAGTGCTCGACAAAAACAACCGATCTAATCTCAAGCTTGTCAAATCTGAATCCGGAGTCGGACCATCAGATCACACGTCTTTTTATAACAATGACATACCGGTGATCCATTTCTTTACAGGACAGCACAGCGATTACCATAAACCATCCGATGATGCCGATAAGGTAAACTATAGTGGTATCCAAGACATCGCTCAGTATATTACTAACATCGTTATAGATCTCGATGATGAGGGTAAAATCGCTTTTACCAAAACCAATGATGAGTCCGAGGTAGTCCCTGATTTCAAAGTAACACTCGGAGTGATGCCGGACTATCTTTTTGATGGATTAGGTATGCGTATCGATGGTGTAAAAGAAGGAAGACCTGCCTTTAAAGCAGATATCAAAAAAGGAGATGTCGTTATAAAAATGGGAGACTTTGAGGTAAAAGATATGATGTCTTATATGACTGCCCTAGGTGGCATCGCTCCAGGGTCTACCGTTCAGGTGACGATCATTAGAGAAGGAAAGACGATGGA
>CALDEN010000224.1 GCA_937942405.1 uncultured Saprospiraceae bacterium | reverse complement strand
TATCTGATTTTGTAAGCCATGAAGCCAAAGAACACCAGTACTATCTGTTTCCATGAAAATGATGTCATTGTCAACAAGACCGTCGGCTACAGAAAAGTTTTTAAATATATGTCCATTAAACTTAGAAACACCGTTCTCGGTGAAGGCCCAAATGTTTCCTTCTTTGTCTTCTGTGACCCCATACACATAGTTAGTAGGTAGTCCATCTTCTGTGGTGTATTGTTGATAGCTATAATTTTGGCTATAGCCAAAAGTGCTAAGTAGGATAAGAAAAGAGATAAAGCTGATTATTCGTTGTACCACTTTGTAAAGCTACTTTTCTAATTCTATAGAGATAAATAATATCAGATAAAATTAAAAAAGCCAAGCTTGATCATTCAAACTTGGCTTTTCAAAGATTGCTTTTTTCTTTTATTCTACATCGTTAAGGATGTACCGTAGGGATAGATTTGTGGCGATTATATTGGTCCCGATGGCATCATTTTTAAAATCTGCTCGATACCCGTATCCATATTTTAGATCTAAGCCTACTTCTAATTTATTGAAAAAGGTCAAGCCTGCTCCACCTTGTAGAAAGACTCTTTGGTTTAGTTGAGATCCTGTTTCATAGCATTCACTATAATAGGCATAGTCATCTGCCATCACTTGTGAGTTGATGTTGTCTATGTTTTGAAAATTGAGCCCATCTACATTGAAGTCTATAGATGTAAATACACAGGTTTCATTTTGCGGTACAAAACCTAGATTTGTCCCGATACCTCCATATAGATTGAAGAATTTGAGTATTGGTAATTTATACATTAGAGCAGTCTCTAGCGTATACTCGTCATGTCGACTATCAAAATTTACATATCTACCTCCAAAGTTGTCATTAGAGTAATAACTAACGGCATCTACTCGATTAGGTTTATATGCAATGGAATTTCTCCATTCAAAGTTAGGTAGCTGATCATGGAGGAATGTAAGGCCTATGTCAATGCTTGGATTTTCACAAATGCCGCCATATAGTGTGGTGGGGTTAAAGTCAGCACTAGAAAATAACCCTTGTTGTGCGATAGGCATTTGATTGGCAAAGTAGCTATAGTCTAAGCCATCGACCATATCTGTCTCGTATCCTAGACTGAAGTCTATTTTCTTAACGGTAAAGGATCTGATGTTAAAAGTACTTTGAGCATTTAATTGTGTGAGGAATACTATGGCCGTAAAGAGCAGGAATATTTTTTTCATTTCTTAATATTTATAGATTTTTAAATAGTGGTTACAAATCAATAGGTATATCGTAGAAATGGGAGCGAGGGTTGGGTAGTGGTGTATTTTATAAATCGTGTAGGCTTATGTAACGTCTTTTTTAAAAGCGATATTTTGGCTCCGAGGTAGAGGTAATAAAAAAAGCTCCATTAGAAAAAATTCTAATGGAGCTTAATGATTTATTACTTAATTACTTTTTTATTTTGCCACAGTCGGTTGTACATTGACTGCAGTAGGTCCTTTTGGACCTTGTTCGATCTCAAATGTTACTTTGTGATTTTCTTTTATACTCGGATAGGCGTTATTGATATGGACAAAAATACCTTCTCTCGTTTCTTTATCGGTTATAAAGCCATAGCCTTTTTCTTCATTAAAGAACTTCACTCTACCATTACGGATTACTTCCATAGAAGGACGCTCTCTCGGTCCACCTAATACAATGTCCTCGGCTTTAATAACGATTTTCTTTGTAGGATCAGGTTTTTCTCTTGTTATGTTCCCGTTTTCATCAACATACGCTAACTGCTCTTCAAAAGATAACTTACCCTTATCAGCTTTTTCCATCTTCCGCTGTTCTCTTCTTTCCTCTTTTTCTTTTTTCTTTTTTCGTCTCTTTTTTTCTCTTTCTCCTTTGTTAAACGTTTGTTGTGACTTGGCCATATAAATAATTAAGTGATTAATAAATCTCACTATTACTAACAAAATTCTGTCTATAATAGTTCGCTACGGGAGGGCAAATGTAAGGCTTTATCAAATAATATTAAAAAAGCCTCGTCATGACATTTCATAACGAGGCCTAAACACATTATTGAAAATAACTAACTAATTTTTATCGTTCTGCTTAGGTCGGCGATATTCACTTTTTTTCCAACGTTTATTCGGAGTATTCCATCTTCATATCTGGCTGTAATATCCTCGGTATCGATGGTTTCTGGTAGATGAAAGGATCTTTTAAACCCAGTGTAATTATACTCTCTGCGAGTATAGCTCTGCTCTTTGTCATTGTGGACTTCTTTAAGTTCGGCAGATATACTCAACTGGTCTTTGAGTATATCGATACTGAAATCTTCTTTATTGAATCCTGGTGCTGCAAGACTTATCGCAAAATCTCCTTCATTTTCAACGATGTTTGCAGAAGGCTGACTATCTGTAAACTCGGCTCCGATGATATCGGATATGCTCGAGTTAAAAAAGCTATCGATCATTTTATTGATGCTTGTATCTGATTTTATAAGATTCATGATTACTTTTTTTAAGTGTTATTATTGGATTACGATGGATTTTGGTTGAGCTTCTGGCTTTATTCCCAAAGTCAAATGCAGTAAACCATTTTCAAACTTGGCTTCCAATTTTTC